>BADC01001061.1 GCA_000333435.1 Corynebacterium-like bacterium B27
CATCCAGATGTGGTCCCCTCGCCCGGATCCCTGGCGTCGATCGCCCAGGGCGCGGTGATGTTCATGATGCCCAAGCACATCCTCGGCGACATCCCGCCCGCCGAACTCATGAGCGACCCGTTCTGGGCCAAACCCACCGTGGGCATGGGCCCGTACACGATGACGGACTTCGTGCCGAACTCCGAGATCGACCTCGTGAAGAACCCCAACTTCCGTGAGCCGGTCGGCATCGACAACGTCTACCTCAAGATGCTCACGAGCGACGTCGCCCAGGCGCAACTGCAGACCGGCGAGCTCGATCTCGCGCAGGTCGCGCCGGCCGACCTGCCCGCCGTCTCGACCATCTCGGGCATCGACATCTCCTCGGCCGACCCCGCCGGCTTCCTGCGGATCGTCGCCAACGACGAGAAGTTCCCGGCGCCGGTGCGCCAGGCGCTGCTCACCGGCATCGACCGGGAGGCACTGATCACGACGATCTACGGCGGCAAGGCGACCATCTCGAACAGCTCCTTCATGACCGAGTGGGCGATGCCGAAGAGCGGCATGGAGACCTACCCCTACGACGAGGACAAGGCGAAGGCGGGACTCGAGGCGGCCGGCTTCGACTTCTCGAAGCAGTACACCTTCGAATGGGTGGGCGGCACGGCCGACCGCGACCAGGCCATCCAGGTGGTGCTGCAGCAGTGGCAGGCGCTCGGCGTGAACGTGGTGGCCAAGCAGGTCGACGCGGCCACGCAGCTGGCCGACATCAAGGCGAAGAGCTACGACTTCACCTTCTCCGGCGGCGGCACCTACACCCTCGACCCGGCGAGCTCACTGGCGTTCCTGCTCTGCTCGAACGCCTACCCGGCCGGCGGCAACGTGGGCTACTACTGCAACCCCGACTTCGACGCCCAGGCGCAGGCCGCCCAGGCCGTGGTCTCGCAGGAGGAGAGCACACCGCTGTGGAACAAGGCGATCCTCACCGAGAACGCGGATGTCGCCGAGCTCTGGCTCTACGCCCCGCAGACGGTCTGGGCCACCAGCTCGAAGCTGCAGAACTTCGTGCCGTACGGCGATCTGACGAACGTGTTCGCCGACGCCTACAAGTGGACCATCTCGCAGTAGGGAGGGCGCGTCCATGCTGAGGTTCCTCGTTACCAGGCTCTCCTCGAGTCTCGTGGTGTTCGTGGTCATCGCGATCGGGCTCTTCGTGCTCGTGCGGCTCGCCCCCGGCGACCCCGCCGACGCGCTCGTGCCGCTCGACGCGAACCCAGGAGACCGCCAGGCGCTCGTCGAGCAGGCACGCGTGCAGCTGGGGCTCGACAAGCCCCTGCCGCTGCAGTTCGTGCTCTGGTTCGGCAACCTGGTGACGGGGAACCTCGGCTTCTCGTTCCAGACCAACCAGCCGGTCGCCCAGATGCTGGGTGACCGGCTGGGCCCGACACTGCTCCTGAGCGGCACGGCGCTCGCCGTCGGTCTCCTCGTCGCCCTGCCGGTGGGCATCGCCATCGCCGTCCGGCGGAACGGCATCAGCGACACCGCGGTCAGCAGTGTGAGCGTCATCGCCCTGGCGATCCCGTCGTTCTTCTCGGCCATGCTCGGGATCTGGATCTTCGCGGTGCAGCTGCGCGTGCTGCCCTTCGCCGGCATGAACACCCCGGGCGACTCATCGCCGGGCGACCTCTTCCTACACCTCGTGCTCCCCGTGGGCATCCTGGCGCTCGCGGTGGCCGCCTCCTTCATCCGTTACATCCGCGGCGGGATGCTCGAGCAGCTCGGGCAGGACTACATCCGGACCGTGATGGCGAAGGGCTCGGGACCGTTCCGCGCCACGATGCACGGCTTCCGCAACAGCCTCATCCCGCTCGTCACCGTGCTCGCCCTGTACATCCCGCTGTACTTCGCCGGCGCGGTGGTGGTCGAGACGGTGTTCTCCTGGCCGGGCATCGGCCAGCTGGCGATCAATGCGCTGGTCAACCGCGACTACCCGGTGATCATCGCCTTCGGGCTCTACGTCGCCGTGCTGGTGCTCGTGTGCAATCTACTCGCCGACGTGGCCTACGCCCTCGTCGACCCCCGCGTGAGGAGCGTGCGATGACCGGAACGACCGAACGAACCCGACCGATGCGGCCGAGCCTGACGCGCCGTCGCGAGCTCGTGCCGCCGGGACGCCTGGCGTTCCGGCGCTTCCTCCGCAACCCCGCCGCGGTGGTCGGCGCGGTCGTGCTCATCCTCATCGTGCTCGCCGTCGTCGTGGGTCCGCTCTTCGTGCCCTGGGACCCCGATGTCGGTGAACTGATCGACGCACGGCAACCACCGTCGGCCGAGCACTGGCTCGGCACCGACCTCATCGGCCGCGACGAGCTGGCGCGAATCCTCGCCGGCGGGCGCGTCTCCCTCACCATCGGCTTCCTCGCCGCTCTGCTGGCGGTGACCGTAGGCACGGTGGTGGGCACGCTCGCGGGCTGGTTCGGCGGGGTCGCCGACGCCATCATCAGCCGGATCATCGACATCCTGCTCTCGGTGCCGGCGGTGCTCGTCATCATCGTGTTCGCGGGCATCCTCGGGCCGAGCCTGCCCATGCTCATCATCGTGTTCTCGGCGCTGCTCTGGCCGCAGTCCGCGCGCATCGCCCGCTCGGTGGTGCTGAGCGTGCGCGAGCAGGAGTTCGTGCAGGCGGCGCGGGTGCTCGGGTCGAGAACCCGCTACATCGTGCTGCACCACCTCATCCCGGGGGTGCTCCCCTCGGTGATCGTGGCCGCCACCATCCTGGTGGCCGACGCCGTGCTCTCCGAGGCGGCGGTGTCCTTCCTCGGGGCCGGCGTGCAGCCACCCCAGGCGAGTTGGGGCAACATGCTCAACGACTCGAAATCCCTCACCGTGCTCACCCTCATGCCGTGGTTGTGGTTGCCGCCGGGACTGGCGATCTTCGCCACCGTGCTGTCCACGATGGCGGTCGGCGACGGCGTGCGCGACGCGATCGACACCAGGAGGAACGCATGACCGTCACCGAGCCGGTGCTCTCGCTCCAGTCCGTGAACCTCGAGCTGAAGACCCCCGACGGCTACGTGCGCATCCTCCGGGACGTCACCTTCGACGTGGCCCCCGGGGAGATCGTGGGCGTCGTCGGCGAGTCGGGTTCTGGCAAGTCGATGACGGCGCTCACGGTGATGCGTCTGCTGCCGCCGAAGGCGCGCGTGCAGGCCGCCCGGATCGGCTTCGACGGCGACGACCTCGCCACCACCTCGCCGCGGGCCCTGCGCCGTGTGCGGGGAAAGCGGATCGGAATGGTCTTCCAAGATCCGATGACCTCGCTCGACCCGGTGATCCAGGTGGGCCGCCAGATCGACGAGGCCTACCGCATCCACCACCCCGGCGTCGGGCGGGCCGAAGCGCGCGCCCAGACGGTGCGGATGCTCGAACTGGTCGGTGTGCCGGATGCGGCGAACCGCGCCCGGCAGTACCCGCACCAGTGGTCGGGCGGCATGCGGCAGCGGGCGGTCATCGCGATGGCCCTCGTGAACGACCCGAAGCTCATCCTCGCCGACGAGCCGACGACGGCGCTCGACGCGACCATCCAGGCGCAGGTGCTCGATGCGCTCGCCCGCGCTCGCGACGAACTGGGGGTCGCCGTCGTGCTGATCACGCACGACCTCGGCGTCATCGCGCAGTTCGCCTCGCGCGTGATCGTGATGTACGCCGGCGGCGTCGTCGAGGTGGCGACGACACGCGAGCTCTTCGAGGACAGCCGGCATCCGTACTCGGCCGCACTCATCCAGAGCCGGCCGGGGGCGCACCGTCGCGGGGAGCCGCTCGTCGCGATCCCGGGGCGGCCCCCGCTCATGACCGACCTGCCCGAGGGCTGCCCGTTCGCGCCGCGCTGCGCGTCCCCGTACAAGTCGGCGGTGTGCGTGACCGATCGGCCCGAACTCGAACGAAGCGTCGACGGGCGGCTGAGCGCCTGCCACTTCCGTGACCACCACCAGGAGGTCGTCGCATGAGCGCGTTGCTGACGGTCGACGACCTCGAGGTCCACTTCACCGCGCGCTCCTTCACGGGGCGGAAGCGGGTGATCCGGGCGGTCGACGGGGTGAGCCTCGAGGTCGCCGAGCACGAAGCCCTCGGCATCATCGGCGAGTCCGGGTGCGGCAAGACCACCACCGGTCGCGCGATCGTGCAGCTCGAACCCGCCACCGGCGGATCGATGCACTACCGCGGCAAGGACGTCACGCATCTCACCGGGTCGGCCCGCCGCGCGTTCAACGCGCACGTGCAATTCGTGTTCCAGGACCCGATGTCGTCGCTGAACCCGCGGATGACGGTGGCCGACATCGTCGCCGAACCGCTGCGGGCCTATGGTCGGTGGAACGGCCGGGCCGGTCGCGACCGGGTGTCGGAGCTGCTCGATCTGGTCGGTCTCCCGCCCGAGTTCGGCAGCCGGTACCCGCACCAGTTCTCCGGCGGCCAGCGCCAGCGCATCGGCATCGCCCGCGCTCTCGCGCTCGAACCCGAGATGCTCGTGCTCGACGAACCGGTCTCGGCGCTCGACGTCTCGGTGCAGGCGCAGGTGCTCAACCTGCTCATGTCGCTCCGCGAGGCGCAGGGTCTCACCTACGTCATGATCAGCCACGACCTCGACGTCATCCGGCATGTCACCGACCGGGTCGCCGTGATGTACCTCGGCGTGGTGGTCGAGACCGGGCCCGCCGACGAGGTGCTCGACGACCCCGTGCATCCGTACACCGCAGCCCTGGTCTCTGCCACGCCGCCCTCGTCACCGGACGAGAAGCGGGCGCGCATCCGGCTGCAGGGCGAACTCCCGTCGGCCTCGAACATCCCGTCGGGCTGCCGATTCCGCACCCGGTGCTGGCGCGCCGACGAGATCTGCGCCACAGTGGTGCCGCCGCTGTCTCCCAAGGGCGACGGAAACCGGGCCGCCGCCTGCCACCATCCGCTCGACCTGGCAGCACCACGACTACGAGAGGGCATCGCGACGCCATGACCACACCCTGGGACCACCTGATCGGCCTGCCGATCGACCAGTTGCCGAGCCCGAGCGTGCTGATCGACCGGCCGACGCTGCAGCGCAACATCGACGAGATGGCCGCCCACGCCGCCTCGCTCGGCGTGGCGCTGCGGCCGCACTGGAAGTCGAGCAAGGTGATAGAGGTGGGCCGGGCGCAGATCGCCGCGGGCGCCGTGGGCCTCACCGCCGCGACGGCGAACGAGGTGACGGCGCTGGCCGACGCCGGCATCCCGAGCGTGTTCTGGGCGTACCCGCCGGTCGGGCCGGCCCGCATCGAGGCCGCCATCGCCGCCGCCGCGAAGACGCACCTCATCGTGGGCATCGACTCCGTGGCCGCGGTGACCGGCCTCGCCGAGGCCGCCGCGGCAGCGGGCACAGTGATCGACGTGCGTCTGGAGGTCGACAGCGGACTCGGGCGGATGGGCGTCCCCGCCGACGACGCCGTCGAGACCGCCCGAGCGCTCACCGCCCTGGCCGGCATCCGGCTCGAGGGGGTGTTCACGCACGAGGGGCAGGTGCAGGGTGTCGGTCCCGACGCCGAGCAACGTCTCGCCACGGGACTCGCGGCCGGACGCCTGATCGTCGAGGTGGCCGAAGCGGTTCGCGCGGACGGCATCCCGCTCACCAGTGTCTCGGTCGGGTCGACGCCCGGCGTGCGCTCCGCACCCACCGTGCCCGGGGTCACCGAGGCGCGGCCCGGCACGTATGTCTACGGCGACGAGAACCAGGTGGCGATCGGCACCATCGCGCCGGAGGCGACCGCGGCGACCGTGCTGGCGCGGGTCATCAGCACCCAGCGCGGCGAGCCCATCCTGGTCGACGCCGGCACGAAGGCGATGAGCGCCGACGGCAGCCTGCACCACGACGGGCGGTTCGGCACGATCGTCTCCGAGTCGGGCGGCGTGATCGCCGTCGCGCACGAGGAACACGGCTTCCTCCGGGGAGCGGCACCCGGACTCGCCGTCGGCGACCTCATCCGGGTGCGCCCGAACCACGCCTGCGGGCTGTCCAACATGCACTCGCACGTGCACCTCGTCGACGACGGCGTCGTGGTCGACGTCTGGCCGGTCGTCGGCCGGCACTGACTGCGTCGCGCCCGCGCACCCGATCCCCCGTTCTCCCCCCCCCACTGCAAGGATGGTCATGCCCCTCGACACCCCACCCGCCGCCACCCTGCCGCTCGGCGGATACGTCGTGGGCGCCTACGTCGCCTCACCCACGGCGAGCGCCTGGGACCCCGCCGTCGAGGCCGACTACCTCAAGGCGCTGGCGGCCGACGAGCGCATCGCGGCGCTCGAGATGATCTGGCGTGGCGGTCTGCATCCGCACGACGAGGAGTGGCTGTTCGCGAACTTCCCCGCGCGGTTCGGCGCCGTGCTGACGGATGTGGCACAGGTCTTCCTCACAGTCACCGGTGGCGACGCGGACTACGGTCTCGCCTCCACCGACGCGGCGGGGCGGGCGCGGGCCATTCGCGATGTGCGGGCGCTCCGCGACGACGTGCACCGCTTCGGCGACCGGGTGGGTCGGGCGGTCGTCTCCGCCGTCGAGTTGCACGCTGGTCCCCGCCCGCCACGGGCGGCACGGTCGCCGCTGATCCGGTCGCTCGAGGAGATCGCCGGCTGGGACTGGGCGGGTGCCGACGTGCTGCTCGAGCACAGCGACGCGTTCGTTCCCGGTCAGACACCGGAGAAGGGATTCCTGCCGCTCGCGGAGGAGATCGCGGCGATCCAGGCATCGGGCGCCGATGTGGGGATCTCGCTCAACTGGGGCCGTTCGGCGATCGAGTTCCGCGATGCCGCCCGACCGGTGGAGCACATCGT
>BADC01001060.1 GCA_000333435.1 Corynebacterium-like bacterium B27
CGGCGATCGGGCCCGGCACGCAGATCGCGTCCGGTGGTGGGCCGGTGGGCGACGAGGTACTCGCGTTCCGAGTGCAGGGCGGGTACGCAACCGCACTCACGGTGCCGGCGGCCGACGTGTTCGCGAAGCCGCCCGCGCTGTCGTTCGCCGAGGCCTCGGCGCTGCTGCTCGTCGGCACGACCGCGGCCGAGATGCTCGACGTCACACGGGTGAAGGCCGGCGACACCGTGCTGCTGCACGGCGCATCCGGAGCCGTGGGCGTCAGTGTGCTGCAGCAGGCCCGGCTGCTCGGCGCCCGGGTGATCGGCACGGCGAGCGCCGCGAACGCCGAGGTGGTGCGGCACTTCGGCGGCGAGCCGGTGGAGTACGGGCCGGGGCTCGAACAGCGCGTGCGTGACCTCGCGCCCGACGGCATCGACGCCGCGCTCGACGCCGTCGGCACCGACGAGGCGGTCGACGTGTCGCTCGCGCTCGTGACCGACCGCGAGCGGATCGTGACCATTGCGGCGGCGGGACGGGCGCGGGAGGACGGCTTCCGCGCCATCGCGGGAGCGTTGCCGGCGAGCGCCGCCTTCCGGGCCGCGGCGCGGGCGCGGCTGATCGACCTCTCGGGCCGGGGCGAGCTGGTGGTGCCGATCGCCCGGGAGTTCCCGCTCGCCGAGGCGCGCGAGGCGCTCGCGGAGCTGCAGGGGCAGCATCCGGGCGGCAAGTTCGTGCTCGTGCCCTGACGTCGCTCAGGTCGTGAGCGCACGGAACGCGCGCTCGGAACCGGGTAGCTCCCGCAGCCCGGCCGCGATCCCGCCGAGAACGGCGCGACCCGCGAAGGCCGGGTCGACGAGCTGCACGATCGCGTCACGGAGCTCTGTCACCGACGCCGCGTTCGGGTCGAGCGCGATGCCGGCACCCGCATGCTCGAGGGCAGCGGCGCCGGCGAACTGGTCGGTCGAGAAGGGCAGCACGACGAGCGGCACACCTGCAGCGACCGCCTCGGTGACACTGTTGTTGCCACCGTGACTCACGCCCGCCGCGGCTCCCGCGAGCAGCGTCACCTGCGGCAGATACTCCCGCACCAGCCAGTCGCCGGGAATCGCGCCGAGGGCGTTGCGGTCGGCCGAACCCGTCGCGATCGCCGCGCGCACCCCTGCCCCCCGCAGCGCGGAAGCCACCCGCCCGAGCACGTCGTCGCGCACCGAGAGGAAACTGCCGAAGCTGGCGTAGACGTAAGGCACGTCCGATTCGGCGATCCACCGCTCGACCTCGGCGTCGCCGGAGTCGTCACGCGGTGCCCCGCCGAGGAAGGTGTGCGGCGGCAGCAGGCCCGCCCGGCGTGGGTCGGCCAGCTCGCCCGGGTAGTTGAGCAGCAGGTGGTCGCCGGTCTCGGCGAAGGCCGACGCACTCGGCGTGGCACCGGGGTCGAGGGCTGCGAGCGCCCCGTTCCACTCCGCCGTGAACGACTCACTCACCCGTCGGCAGAGCTCCCGCAGCTCGGCGATCCCCGTCTCGTCCGGCCGGAAAGCGGTGGGCCACGCCGGCGGGAAGCCGTAGAGCTCCTCG
>BADC01001059.1 GCA_000333435.1 Corynebacterium-like bacterium B27
CAGTGGTCGTAGTCGGCGGGGCGCTCGATGGTGTGGTCGCCGTTCTCGTCGTGATCGACGATGAAGCACCAGCTGAACGCCTGCTGGTTCGCGGGCTGTGCAATCGCGGGAGCGCTGGGCTCGCCGGTGTCGGCGCGGGATTCGAAGCCGGTCACGTACGGGGTCTGGGTGAGCGGGAGGAGGTCGCCGAGCTCGGTGGCGTCGATGACGAAGGCCGCTTCGATCGTGGTGCGGCGGGGGGCATCCGTCTCGCCGTCCGCAACGCTCTGCACGGTGACGCTCGTGACACGGTCGCCGTCGACCTCGGCGTGCACGGGCACGGCGGGCTGGATGATGGTGAGGCGGCCGGCCGAGACATAGGGCGCGAGCAGGGCGTCGATCACCGCGACCGCGACGCGCGGCTCGGCGCAGATGCGGGAGACGAGGCCGGCGCCCGGGTTGAGGAAGCGGGTGGCGCGGGCCTGGTCGTTCAGCGGGTACCAGCGACGGTAGTACTCGCGGATGCCGTCGCGGAGGTCGCGGTAGAGCGCGGTGCTGCCGAACTCCTCGATCCAGGTGTGCTCGTCGAACGGCACCGCCTGGCTCGTGAGCTGGCCGCCGAGCCACCGGTACTCCTCGGTGAGCACGACGCTCGCACCGGAGCGCAACGCGCCGAGTGCTGCGGCGACACCGCCGAGGCCGCCGCCGACGACGAGGAGGTCGGGGGTGAGGGTGGACGCTGTCGTCATCGTCGTCATCGCGCGGCCTGCCCGTCGCGGTTCGGCGCTGCGAGCGTGGTGCCCGGTTCGAGGGTGCACGCCAGCAGCTCCTGGATCGGCTCAGCGGGCGCGTCCTCGCCGAGCATCCGGCTGAGCGCCTGCACGGCGCGCGAGCCGAGCTCGATGCGCGGCGCCGAGAGCCGGGTGAAGTCGACGTCGCGGTTCTCGGGCCGGCTGTGCTCGCCGAGCACCACCATCGAGAGGTCCTCCGGCACCCGGATGCCCTCCTCCGCCGCCCATCGGTGGATGCGCTCGGCGTGCTCGGGGTCTTCGACGAAGAGCACGGTCGGGCGCCAGACCTTCGCCTCCTCCCACGCGGTGCGGAGGGTTGCGCTCGAGACCGGGCGGGCCTCGAAGCGGGCCGTGCTGTCCATCAACTCGCGGAAGAAGCCGGTCTGGCGGTCGAGCACCGACTCACCGGTGCTGTCGAGGTGCAGGTAATAGAAGTCGCGGTGGCCGGCCGTCAGCGCGTCGGCCACGAGGGCAGCGGTGGCGCTGACGTAGTCGGCACCGACGTAGGGCACCGGGATGGCGGTCTCGCGGCGGCCGACGGCGACGAAGGGGAACTCGAGCTGCACCAGCCGGGTGAGCTCGTCGGCATCCATCTCGCGACCGAGCAGCAGGCATCCGTCGGCCAGGCGCAGCCGGTTGTTCGGGTGGAACAGGTGCCGACGGCCGTTCTCGACCGGAGCGCTGGTGAACATGAGCAGGTCGTGGCCGGCGTGCTCGGCGGCCGCCTCGATGCCGGTGAGGAGCGGGGTGTAGAAGTCGACGCTCTCGCTCGGGAAGGCGGACTCGTAGGTGAAGATGCCGAAGATGCGGTTCGCGGCGCCGGCGAGGCGGCGGGCGGCCGGGTCGGCGACGTACTGCGAGTCGGCCACGATGGCGAGCACCCGCTGCACCGTCTCCGGCGGGATGTGCGAGGAATCGGCCTTGCCGTTCATCACCAGCGACACGGTGGTCTGGCTGACCTGAGCCAGCTCGGCGATGCGGCGCTGGGTCATGCGGGGGGAGCTCGTCTTCTTCGACATCGTTTCCTAATGCGCTTTACTAATGCGGATTACTAGACGATAGGGCCTTGCCTGCCCGATGTCAATATCTCGGAAAGTCGCTAAGCTGATTAGCGAAATCGGCGCGAGCAGATCGCTCGCCCGCATCGACCGGAGGTCGCCATGACCGCACGCGCACGCTGGATCGGGCTCGTCTTCATCAGCCTCGCGGTGGCGCTGATCATCGTCGACTCGACGATCGTGAACGTGGCGATCCCGTCGATCATCGACGACCTCGGCATCTCCTCCACCCAGGTGCAATGGGTGCAGGAGTCGTACACGCTCGTGTTCGCGGCGCTGCTGCTCGTGTTCGGCACTCTCGCCGACCGGTTCGGCCGACGGCGGATGCTCATCCTCGGCGTCGTGGTGTTCGCCGGCGCCAGCGTGCTCGCGGCGCTCGCGCCCTCGGGCGACCTCCTGATCGGCGCGCGGGTCATCCAGGGCGTCGGCGGCGCGATGGTGCTGCCGACCACGCTCTCGATCATCAACGCCACCTTCCGCGGGCGCGACCGGGCCATCGCGTTCGCCGTCTGGGGGTCGACCATCGGCGGCATGACCGCGGTGGGGCCGCTCCTCGGCGGGTGGCTCACGACTTACTTCTCGTGGCGCTGGGCGTTCGGCATCAACATCCCGCTCGGCGTGGTCATCGTCGTGGGCGTGCTGCTGTTCGTGCGCGAGTCGCGGCCGGGCGACGAGGCGGGCGCTCCGGATGCTCCGGATGCTGCGGATGCTGCGGATGCTGCGAGCGCCACCGTTCCCCAGCGGGTCGACGTGGTGGGAGCCGTGCTCTCGGTGATCACGAGCGCCACCCTGGTGTTCGGCCTGATCGAGGGCCGCACCTACGGCTGGTGGCTCACCGACACCCCGCCCGCGATCGGCGACTGGACCTGGCCGTTCGACCTCTCCCCCATCCCGCTGGCGTTCGCGGTGTGCATCCTGGCCGGCGTCGCGTTCGTGCTGTGGGGGCGGCGACGGATGCGACGCGGGCAGAGCACCATGCTCGCGTTCGACCTCTTCCGCATCCCGAGCTTCCGCAACGGCAACCTCGCGGCCATGATCGTGTCGCTCGGCGAGTTCGGCATCATCCTGTCGCTGCCGCTGTGGCTGCAGAACGTGCTCGGCTTCGACGCCCTGCAGACCGGGTTCATCCTGGTGGCCCTCGCCGTCGGCTCGTTCGTGGCGTCGGGGTTCGCCGGCGCGTTCGGCAACCGGATCGCGCCGGTCGTGATCGTGCGGGTCGGCCTCGCCGCCGAGATCGTGGGGGTGGCGGGTCTCGGTTTCGTGATCGGGCCCGACACGGCCTGGGGCCTCCTCATCCCGTTCCTGTTCGTGTACGGCTTCGGGGTGGGGCTCGCCACGGCCCAGCTCACCGGCGTCGTGCTGAAGGATGTGCCGCTCGCCCAGAGCGGCCAGGGGTCGGGCACGCAGAGCACCGCGCGGCAGATCGGGTCGGCCCTCGGCATCGCGATCCTCGGCACGGTCCTGTTCACGACGGCAGCGGCACAGCTCGACGCGCGGCTCAGCGACTCCGGGGTGCCGGACGCCTCACGCTCGCAGCTCGTGTCGCAGGTGGTGGACAGTTCGGGTGCCGCGATCGCCGGTCTTGAGCGCGACCCGTCGATGGCCGACGTGGTCACGGATGCGAAGATCGCGTTCTCCGACGGCACCCGCTACTCGGCGTTCGCGGCCGCAGGCTTCCTCGCCGTCGGGTTCCTGGCGACCCTGTCGCTCGGCGGCGCGCCGGCCCCCGGGGGCCGCCGCCCCCGAGCGAGGTAGCGCCACGTGCCGCCACACAAGCGCCCTGGCGACATTTGGCGCTACCTCGTGTTGCGGCTGTCAGCGCGTCGGCGGGGTGCCGCCGGCGGGCCCGCCGGCGCTGCCACCGGCGCCGCCGCCGCCCGAGGGCGCCGACCCGGCCGTGGGGGTGGTGGTCGTGTCGACGCGCACCGTGAGGGCGACCTGGTAGCCGGACGTGGCGTCGCCGGTCACGGTCGCGAGCTGGAGGGCGCCGCCGTCGTCGCCGAACACGTTGTCGGAGTCGAGGCTGACCTTCGCCAGGTTCGCGGTCGAGCCCTCGTAGCCGTCGAGGGCGTAGACCGTCTCGCAGACAGCCTGAGGCAGCGCCACCTGTGACGTCGCGATGGCGTTCGTGGAGTCGCCGATGTCGTTCACCGACGGGTAGACCTCGAAATGGATGTGCGGCCATCGCCCCGAGTAACAGGCCGGGAAGATCGAGCTGTACGTCACCGCGCCCGAAGCGTCGGCGACCTGCACACCGCGGAGGTAGGTCTCGTTCTCGATGCCGCTGGAGTACATCGAGTATCCGCCGCCGGCGTCGCAGTGCCAGACGTAGACGGCGGCACCCGTGAACGGCACGTCGCCGTTCGCCTGGTCGAGCACGGTGAGGGTCAGTGCCATCGGCACACCGGCCGCCGTCGCTCCGCCGCCGATGCTGGAGCGGATGTCGCTCCGAACGACGCCGGACTGCTCGAGCACGTCGGCGCCGTTCGATCCGTCACCCGGGTACGGCCCCGCGGTCTCGTCGGGGATCTCGGCCGCCGGCAGTCCGGCGGCGGAGGGCGTGGCAGTGGCGGTGCCGGAACCGGTCGCCGCCGCCCCGCCGGTCGCACTCGCACCGCCCGTGCCGGTCGTGCACGCCGCGAGCGCGACGGCGCCGAGGCCGAGACCCACGACGCCGAACAGCGAGCGGCGGCTGAGCAGAGTGCGCAGGTCGAACGCCACACCCTGGTCGACCACCTCCTCATCCGCTCGGTCGAGCAACCGGCCCTCGTAGGCGGGCCCCTCGGGGGTGGACTCGGGTTCGGGGATTCTGCTCATGGGTGCCTCCGCACGGTCGGTGGAGGCCCCAGTCTTCGTGACCGGCCCATGCGCATCCGATGCACCGGCTATGACGACGCCATGAACCTATGAAGGCGCCTCGGCCCCGAACCGCTGACTGCCGAGCACGGCGAGCAGCTCGAGCTTGCCCGCCGACTCGGAGCGCGGCGGCGCCGTCAGCACGAGCAGCGACTGCGACTGGTCCTCGGTGAAGAGCACCTGGCAGTCGACCTCGATCGGGCCGAGTTCGGGGTGGAGCAGCACCTTGTGGTCCTCGAACCGCCGGCTCACCTCCTGCGCCGCCCAGAGAGCCGTGAACTCCGCGCTCCGCCTGCTGAGCTCCCGCACGAGCTCGGCCGCGCGCGAGTTGGGGCCGAGCGCACCGAGCGCCGCCCGCAACGACGCCACCTGGGCTCGACCCTGCCGCGCCTGGTCGTGTTCGGGGTAGCGGCTGCGGGCATCCGGATGCACGAACCACCGGTAGATCTCACTGCGATCGAACCCGGTGAACCCGCTGACGTCGCCGAACAAGGCCTTGGCGGGCTCGTTCTGCACGAGAGTCTCGCCGAGGATCGAGAGGATGAGGGCCGGGGTGTCGGTGAGCCGGTCGAGCACCCGGAGCAGCGCGGGAGCCACGTAGTCGCCCACGGAGTGGCGATCGGGCGCGCTGTGACCCGCGACCCGGAAGAGGTAGTCGCGCTCGTCGGGGGTCAGGCGCAGGGCGCGCGCCACCGAGCCGAGGATCTGCACGCTCGGCTGCGGCCCGCGGCCCTGCTCGAGGCGCGTGTAGTAGTCGGTCGACATGCCGGCCAGCTGGGCGACCTCCTCGCGGCGGAGGCCTGCCGTGCGCCGGCGCGGGCCGGCCGTGAGGCCCACGTCGGCGGGCTGCAGTGCGTCCCGATGGCGGGTGAGGAAGGTGCCGAGGGCGTCGCGATCCATACCGACAGTATCGACCGTACGCAGCGGCGGAGGCAGGGATCGCTGATCCCCCGATAAGCCGTCTCTGGCAGGCGCCCACGCCGGCGCGGAGACTCGGGTCATGAACATCAGCGGAAACACCATCTTCATCCCCGGCGCGACGAGCGGCATCGGTCTCGCCCTCGCACTCGCCCTGCAGGCCAAGGGCAACGAGGTCATCGTCGGTGGCCGGCGGGCCGAGCTGCTCGAGCAGATCGCGGCCGAGCATCCGGGCATCCACACCGTCGCGATCGACACCACCGACCCCGAGAGCATCGAGCGTGCAGCCACGACCGTGATCGCGGAGCACCCCGATCTCGACGTGCTCATCACGATGGCCGGCATCATGCGGGCCGAGGACTGGACGACCCCCGAGGGCTTCCTCGCCTCGGCCGAGCAGACGGTGACGACGAACCTGCTCGGCTCGATCCGGCTCATCGCCGCGTTCATCGAACACCTGCGGTCGCGGCCGGCCGCCACCATCGTGACCGTCTCGTCGGGGCTCGCCTTCACACCGCTGCGGATCACGCCGAGCTACAACGCGACCAAGGCCGCCATCCACATGCTCAGCGAGTCGCTCCGCCTGCAGCTCGCCGGCACCTCGGTGACGGTCACCGAGCTCGAGCCGCCGTCGGTCGCCACCGACCTGATGCCGGGGCAGCGCGAGAGCGCCTTCGCGATGCCCCTGGACGAGTTCATCGCCGAGGTGGTCGGCCTGATCGAGGCCGATCCCGATGCGAAGGAGATCCAGGTCGAGCGGGTGAAGTTCCTGCGCTACGCCGAGGCGCGCGGCGACTACGACCAGACCGTGGCCACGCTCAACCAGCTCGACCCGCACGGGGCCTGAGCGCTACGACTCCGCGCCCTGGGCGGCCGCGACGTCGATCACCCAGGTCACCCCGAAGCGGTCGGTGAGCATGCCGAAGCCGGGGCTCCAGGCGGAGGTGGCGAGGGGCTCGACGATCGTGGCGCCGGCACTGAGGCCAGCCCAGAGGTGCTCCACCTCGGCGAGGGTTTCGCCGCGCACCGAGACGAAGAACGGCTGGTCGGTGAGGGTGACGCCGTTCTCGCGACGGGTGGCTGCGGGCGCGGGCGACACTGCACCGTCGGTCGTCGGCTCGGCCGCCGGGCCCGGGATGTCGTACGCCATCACGCGAAAGCCCTCGGGCGAGACCACCTGGCCGAACACGACGTTCGTGGCTCCGGGAGCATCCGCGGGCATCCCGAAATCGGCGTAGCTCGCGATGGTGAGCTCACCACCGAAGACGGTCCGGTAGAACTCGAGGGCCTCTCGGGCCTCGCCGCGGAAGTTGAGGTGGGTGGTGGTCGTGATGGTCATGACTGCTCCTGGTTTTCGAGTGGATGAGCGCCGGAGTTGCCCGGCGACATCCACTCTGGCAAGCATCTAGGACAGTTTCGGTCCTCGACTCGAAATAGGGTGGAGGGTGTGACCACGACCACCGCACGCCTCCTCGAGCTGCTGTCGCTGCTGCAGACCCGCCGCGACTGGCCGGGGGCGCTGCTGGCCGACCGCCTCGAGGTCAGCCATCGCACGGTGCGACGCGATGTCGACCGGCTGCGAGAGTTGGGCTACCGCATCCAGGCCACGATGGGGCCCGATGGCGGCTACCGGCTCGACGCGGGCAGCGAGCTGCCGCCCCTGGTCTTCGACGACGAACAGGTCGTCGCCCTCGCCGTCTCGCTGCAGGCTGCGGCGACCACGGGCGCCGGCATCGAGGAGGGGGCGTTGCGCGCCCTCACGACCGTGCGGCAGGTCATGCCGGCCCGCCTGCGGCACCGGATGCAGGCACTCGAGTTCACGACGCTGCCGCACCAGCCCGGCGGCGCACCCGTCGAACCGGTGGCGACGGATGTTCTCATCGCCCTCTCGACCGCGGTGCGCGCCCGTGAGGTGCTGCGCTTCGAGTACGGCGAAGCGGATGCCCTCCGACGCGTCGAGCCGCACCACCTCGTCAGTTCGAACGGGCGCTGGTACCTCGTGGCCTGGGACCTCGAGAAGACGCAGTGGCGCGTGTTCCGGGCCGATCGCATCCGGCCACGCACCCCGACCGGGCCGCGCTTCACACCGCGCGAGGTGCCGGGCGGCGACGTGCGCCGGTTCGTCGCGGCCCGCTTCAAGGGCTCCACCGCCGACGACCGGTGGCCGTGCCGCGGCTTGGTCGTGCTTGCAGCATCCGCTCGCGAGGTGACGCCGTTCGCCGGCGACGGCACGGTGGAGGATCTGGGCGACGGGCGGTGCCGCCTCGAGCTCGGCGCCTGGTCGTGGGTCGCGCTCGCGGCCTCGTTCGGGCGCTTCGACGCGCCCATCGAGGCGGTGGAACCGCCGGAGCTGGTCGCCGCCTTCGCCGAGCTCGCCGACCGCTACACGCGGGCCGCCCGCCCGGTCGCGCACTGAGCATCCGCCGCTCTTGTCAGCACTCGCGGCGTGCGGCAGGGTGGCCGCATGGCCTTCACCGAAGTCGTGCCCTACCTCTACTACCCCGATGCGGATGCCGCGCTCGACTGGCTCGAGCGCGTGCTCGGCTTCGGGCCGTCGACCCGGTGGCGCATGGGCGGGCCGGTCACGAAGGAGGCCGACATCCGGATCGGCGGCGCCCGCGTCTCGGTCTCGGGGCGGGCGCCGGGGCCGGATGAAGGCGGTGGGC
>BADC01001058.1 GCA_000333435.1 Corynebacterium-like bacterium B27
CGTCGATCGCGGGCTTGCCGAGCCGGATCGATTCGCCGAAGTCCAGGCGCACCAGGTCGCCGAGGAAGATGAGGTACTGCTGGCCCAGGCTCGTGTTGAGACCGAGCCGCAGCCGCAACGCGTCGAGCTGCTCGGGCGTGGCGGTGGGGCCCAGGATGACGAGGGCCGGGTCGCCCGGGGCGAGCCGCACCAGGAGGAAGATGAGCGTCACGGCCCCGAGCACCACGATCACCGTGGAGCCGAGCCGCCGGAGGATGATGCCGGTCACGAGCGCACCCCCTGTGCGCCCGCGCCGGTCTGCTCGCCGGTGAGGATGTCGTCCACGGAGGCGAGCCACTCGCCCAGCCGCGCGAGCTCGGCGTCGTCGTAGCGCTCGAAGGGCGGCGCCACCTCTTCGGCCACGAGACCCCTCAGGTGCAGGGCGGCCTTCATCGCGGCCACACCGGGACGGATGGCGTGCACACCGGCGAGCCGGTCGAGCGCGCGCTGCGCGGCGTCGGCCTCGGCGGCGTCGGCGTCGCCGGCCTGAGCGGCCCGGAACAACGCCACGCACAGGGCCGGCGCGAGGTTCGCCAGGCCCGGCGTGATGCCGTCGGCACCCTGACGGAGCGCCCAGACCAGCGCGCCCTCGGCGCCCTGCGACACTTGGAAGCCGGGGCGCTGCTCGCGCAACGCCAGCGCGGCGGGGATGAGCGCATCCGTTCCGCCGGAGTCCTTGATGCCGACCAGCCCGGGGAGCTCGACCAGCCGGGCCAGGAGCGCCGGGGTGATCGGGTTGCCGCTGTACCGCGGGATGTTGTAGACCACCACGGGAGCGCCGACCGCCGCGACCGCACGGTAGTGGTTCACCAGCTCGGTCTCGGTGTGGTGGAAGTAGAGCGGTGGCGCCGCGACCACGGCCGACGGCTCGGCGGCGAGGAGTGCCTCGGCGACGGCGACGGTCGCGCGCGTGCCCGTGCCGAAGGCGGTGACGAGAACGCGGGCGTCGGCGCCGCGGCGACGGCGCCAGTCCGCGGCGACGTCGACCGCGAAGGCCGCAGCCTCGCGCTGGGGCACGAGAGCGCCCTCGCCGTTCGAGCCGAGCAGCATCAGCACGTCGGCGTCGGCCGCCTCGAAGGTGTCGAGGAGGGCGGCGGCGGCCCGGGCATCCGGGATTCCGCCCGCGGTCATCGGGGTCACCATCGGTACGGTGACGCCGGCGAGGAGTTGGGGATCGGCCATGATCAGTAGCCCTCCACCGTCGGCCAGTGGAGCTGCACGCCGTCGGCCTCGATCGCCTGCTGGAACTCGTGCAGCAGAGCCTCGTCGTTGCGCACCGCGCTCGGCGTGAGCCCGCGCTCCCGGCAGAAGGCGGCGAGCCGGCCGGCCGATTCGCCGATGTTCCACTCGGTGGGGTGCAGCCGGTAGGCGCCGTTCGTGATGTGGGTGGTGCCGATGTTCTTGCCGCCGGCGAGCAGGTTGCTGCGGCCGCGCGGGATGAGGGCGCCGAGCGGGATCTCGTAGGGCACCGACGGCACGTCGATGTAGTTGTCACCGCCGGTGGAGGGGTGCAGGTCGATGCGGTACATGCCGACGCCGACGCTGTCGGCGAAGGTGGCCGGGTTCGCATCGCCGCGCGCCTCGATGGAGAGGTCGAGCTCGGTCACCCGGTACTCGGCGAGGATGCGGCGCGACTCGCGGATGTAGGGCGCCATCGCCAAGCCGTCGTCGGTGCCCGCGACGTCGGGGCGGAGGCGCAGGCCCGGCCAGCCGAAGCCGCCGTCGGGGCGCGGCGCCTCGGTCTGCAGCCAGTAGAGCATGGCGCGGGACTGGGCGCGGGCGGCCTCGAGGTGGCGTGCGGCATCCGGCTCGTCGACGATCACGCCGCCGAGGTAGTCGATCATGGGCCAGTTGGCTAGCACGATGTCGCTGTCGATCGCGCCCGGCACGAGGTTCTTC
>BADC01001057.1 GCA_000333435.1 Corynebacterium-like bacterium B27
GATCAGCACCCCGTCGAGCACGAACACGAATCCGCCGAGCGGCACGCCGGCCGCCATCACCCAGAGGCTCACCGTCAGCGCCTGCTGCACCTCGGCGCTCGGGCTGAACACCGGCCCGAGCAGCGGCGCGACCACCGCGATCGCAGCGCCGAGCACCACACCGGAGAGCACGCCCCAGCGCACCAGCCGCCCGGTCACCGCGTGCACCCGGTCGACCTCGGATGCGCCGAGCCCGTGCCCGATCATCGCCTGACCCGCGATGGCCAGCGCGTCGAGGATGAGCGCGAGCGTGGTGAAGATCGTCATGGCGATCTGGAAGGCGGCCAACTCGGTCACCCCGAGCGATGCCGCCGCGATCACGGATCCGACGAGCGCCGCCCGCAGGCTCGCCGTGCGCACGAAGAGCCAGCCGCCCGCCGACGCGGCACCGCCCACGCCGTCCAGACCCGGTCGCAGCGAGACACCGGATGCCCGTGCCGCCCGCACCGCGATCACCACGTACACCGCGGCCATCGCCCACTGCGCGATCACCGTGCCGGCCGCCGAGCCCGCGATGCCCCAGCCGGCGCCGTAGATGAGGAGGGCGTTCAGGCCCGCGTTCAGCGCGAATCCGGCGACCGCGACCACGAGCGGGGTGCGGGTGTCCTGCAGCCCGCGGAGGAGGCCGGTGGCGGCGATGACGAGGAGCATCGCCGGCAGACCGATCAGCGAGACCGTGAGGTAGGTGGTCGCCTCGGCCTCGACGGCCGCCGTGCTGCCGAAGGCCTGAACGGTGATGCCGGCGAGGGGCCACCCCACGAGGGCGAGTTCGCCCCAGGCCGCGAGGTAGTCCTGCACGAGCGGGCTGGAGAGCTCCGGCCCGGGCAGCACCACCGGCAGTGGTCCGCTCGAGCCGTGCACGACGGTGCCGTCAGCGTCCGTCAGCGCCCCGCCCGAGAACGACTCGGTCGCGATGAAGTGGGGGAGCAGGGCATCCCACGACCAGCGCGTATCACCGGTTGCCTCGGCCCAGCGGTCGAAGTCGGCGCGGCAGCCGCGCATGTGCGCCATGGCGTGCACGAGGCTCGATCCGCCCGGCCCCTTGCCGCGCGCCCAGTCGAGGCTGCGCCC
>BADC01001056.1 GCA_000333435.1 Corynebacterium-like bacterium B27
GTTCGTTGCCTGGATCGGGCTGCAATCGCTCAAGCCCTCCCGCGAGGTCGTCGGGTCGCCGCTGGCTCTACCCAGCGAGGTGAGCTGGGGCAATTTCGCCACGGTCTGGGAAGTCGGTCGATTCTCGCAGGCTGCGCTCAACAGCATCGTCATCACCGCGGTGGGTGCCTTCGCCATCGTGGCGGTCGCGGCGCCCGCCGCCTATGTGCTGTCGAGATCCACGCGTCGTATCGCCAGCCCGCTCACGAGCTACTTCGCAGCGGGACTGTCGATCCCGCTGCAGACCATTGCGGTGCCGATCGTGGTGGCCAAGCTCACTGTCAACACCTTCATGGTCGACTGGGTCACCGGCTGGTGGGACGACCGCATCACGCTCGTGATCTTCGAGGTGGTCTTTTCGCTCCCCTTCACCGTGTTCGTGCTCACGGGGTACTTCCGCTCGCTGCCGCACGAGATCGAGGAGGCCGCCGAGCTGGACGGCGTAGGCCCGATCACGCTCTTCTCCCGGGTCATGCTGCCGCTCGCCCGTCCCGGGGTGACAACGGTGCTCGTCCTGAACATCATCGGCTTGTGGAACTCGACGCTGCTGGTGATGCTTGTCATCTCCGATCCTGAGCAGCGGACACTTCCCGTCGCACTGCTGAACCTCTCCTCAGCTATGCGATATAGCGCGGACTGGGGTGGTCTCTTCGCCGGAGTCGTGATCCTGGTGTATCCGATGGTCATCCTCTACCTATGGCTGGGACGGCAGATCATCACCGGAATGACTGCCGGCGTGGGCAAGTGAGTGCGAGTCCGCCCGCGAGGTGACCCCGCCTTCTGATCCGCGGATACGATCGGCAGTGAGGAACGCCCTCCGCCGTTCCCAGGAAAGAGGCGAGTGACGTGACACGCACGGATCGACTCAGCGCGATTCTCGAGTTGCTGAGTGAGCGCGGAAGCGTGAGCGTCGAGGAACTCGTCGACGAGCTGTCGGTGTCGCCTGCCACGGCTCGCCGCGACCTGGACTCTCTCGCCGAACAGCGACTCATCAAACGCACGCACGGCGGGGCGCGCAGCCACTCCGAATCCTTCGACCTGCCCCTCCGCTTCAAGTACGGGCAGCACTCCGACGCGAAACGCAGGATCGCCTCGCTGGCAAGTCGTCAAGTCTCCGAAGGCTCGATCATCGGCTTGACGGGTGGCACGACCCTCACCTCGCTCGCCGAGGAGCTGGCATCGCGCGGGGAATTCGACGACGCCGCAGGATCTGCTCTCACGGTCGTCACCAACGCGATCAACATCGCGTCCCTGCTGGTGCTCCGGCCGCGGATCAAGGTCGTCGTGCCGGGAGGGGTGGTGCATTCTCGTTCGTTCGAACTCACCGGTCCCTTCGCCGAACACACGCTCGCACTCATGACGTTGGACATCGCCTTCGTCGGCGTCAATGCCGTCCACCATCAGCTCGGCGCCATGGTCCACGACGACGAGGAGGCCCGTGTGAACGGCCTCATGGTGGAGCGCGCCAAGAAGGCGTTCATCGTCGCCGATTCGAGCAAGATCGGCCGTCGGGCATTCGTGCGTATCGGTGAGCTCAGCGCATTCGACGGGCTCATCACGGACGACGGAATCAACGCGGCCGACCGTGAGGAGTTCGAGGCCGCTGGTCTCCAGGTGCTGATCGCTGCCGCAGCGTAAGGCTTCCCGACGAGGTCAGCCGGCAGGGACCGCATCGGGCAGTGCCGCGAAGATGCACTGCAGGCGCGCCGTCTCCACCGCGACAGCGTCACGTGCCGGCCGCACGTAGCGTCGAGGGTCGACATCTTTCTCGTGCTCGCCGAGCCAGCGGCGGATCGCCGCCGTATACACGCCATTGAGGTGCGTGGACACGTTCACCTTGCGAATGCCGGCGCGGATCGCACGCACGATCTCGTCGTCGGGCACACCCGAGGAACCGTGCAGGACGAGAGGAGTGGGCACCATTCCGGCTAGGGTGCGGATCAGCTCGAGATCCAGTCGGGCATCTCGATGGCTCATCGCATGGCTCGATCCGACCGCGACGGCCAGGTAGTCCACTCCCGTCTCATCAACGAACAGAACCGCTTCGTCCGGATCGGTGCGAACTCCGGGCGCGTGGGCGCCGTCCTTGCCGCCGATCCTGCCGAGCTCGGCTTCGACGGAGGCTCCCGACGCGTGCGCATGCGCCACGACCCGCCGGGTCGCAGCGACATTCTCGGCAAACTCCGCGGTGGAACCGTCGTACATGACCGATGAGAAGCCCAAATCGATCGCGCTCAGCGCCATGGTCTCGTCCTCGGCATGGTCGAGGTGCACGGCCAGCGGAGCCTGCGCATCGACGGCCAGTCTGATGACGGCGCGGGCGAGCGGCTCGAGGCCTCCGTGGAACCTCACGCAGTTCTCCGAGATCTGGAGGATCAGCGGCAATCGGGTCGAGGTCGCCGCGTGCACGAATGCCTCCGCCGTCTCGAGCTGCACGACGTTGAATGCCCCGACCGCCGTGCCTGCCCGGGCCGCGTCGTCGATGAGAGTGCGAGTCGATATCAGGGTCATGCGGGGCTCCAGAGGTCGTCAACGGTGATCTCGGCGAGGATCGGATCGGGGTCGGCACCCAGCAGTCCCGCTTCGGGAGCGGCGAGGGATGCGGTTGCCCAGGCGATGGCGCGGGCGATCATCAGCCCGCCGTCGGTGGTGCCGTCGGCGAGGTGGGCAGCAAAGGACGCGACAGCGGCGTCGCCGGCTCCCGTGGGATTCCCGAGCCGGACGGGGCTGCGGCCGTGCCGTGTGCCGTCAGCTGCGACGAGAAGCATCCCGTCCTCGCCGAGCGAGACCACAACCGAACCGGCGCCGCGGTCGATGAGTCCCCGTGCGGCGACGACCGGATCCTCTTCGCCGGTCGCTTCCCGGAGTTCCCGGCGGTTGGGCTTGAGGAGGGTTGCGCCGCATTCCGCGGCGAGCAGCAGATCACCTGCCGAGAGGTCGGCGACCAGCGGGATATCGGCCTCGGCTGCCGCAGCGATGAGCGTCCGCAACCGCTCGGGAGGGAACCCCGGTGGAGTGCTTCCCGACACCACGAGGCAGCGTGCCTCAGGCAGCAACTCCTGCGCGGCAGCAATCAGGTTCGACCAGACCGCGTCACCGGTCGGATGACCCGCTTCGTTGAACAGCGTCACCCGATGTGCGCCGGACCCTTCGACCACCGCGATGCTGCGGCGCGTCGGGTTGGCCGGATCGAGGATGAGTGTGTGCGGTACGGCGGCGAGATCTCGATCGAAGAACCCGAGGTCGTCTGCTCCGACCGGGGCGATGGCGTGTGCGTGTTCCCGTTGCTGCGTGAGTACGCGGGCGACATTGAGTCCCTTGCCGCCGGCGCGGCGGACCGAGGCGGCAACGCGGTTGGTCTCTCCCCACTCCACCTCGGAGACGCGCATCGTGATGTCGAGTGCAGGGTTGGGTGTCACGGTGAGGATCACGGGTTCGACTCCCCGCGGGTGGAGTCGCCCGACGCAAGACGCGGGCGCCGCGTGCTGAGTGCGGCGCCCACGGTGCCGGCATCCGCCGCGAACAGTCCTCGGACGAGCCGGGGCGCCGGCACAAGCCTCACCCGCTCGGCGAGCCGGACGGTGAGGGGATCGACCAGGGCGTCACCGGCGAGCGAGAGCCCGCCGTTGAGTACGACGATTTCGGGGGCGAGCACGGCGGTGATCGAGGCCAGCCCCGCTGCGAGAGCGTCCAACGCATCGCTCCAGACCCGTTGCGCTATCGCGTCACCCAGCACGGCACGGTGGATCACATCCTGGGCGCCGTCGACTGTCGTGTCCTGGGCGAGCGAGCGGTAGCGACGTTCGATGGCGGCAGTGGAAGCGACGGCTTCGAGACACCCGACGCCACCGCAGACGCAGGGCACCTCATCGTCGGTGACGCGCAGATGGCCGATCTCTCCGGCATAGCCACGGCCTCTGATGGGCCGTCCGCAAGCCCAGCTGGAGGCCGCCACTCCCGTGCCGATCGCAACCGTGACGACGTCGTCGTGGCCTGCTGCCGCGCCGACCTGTACCTCCGCCTCGCCCGCTGCTCGCACATCGTGCAGCAGGGTGACGTGCGCGTCGACGCGGTCCTCGATCATCCGTCGGAGCGGCCGGTCACGCCAGCCGAGATTCTCGGAGAAGACGCCGACTCCGGCGTCTTCATCGACAATGCCCGGGACGGCGACACCGAGGGCGGAGATCTCGCGATCGGGGTGATCCTGACGGGCTTGGTCGAGGAGTCGGGCGATCTGCTCCACCACACCCCGAGCGACATCTCCCTCACGCGGCGTGCGGGCGCGTGAGGGGCGACTGACGCTGCCACCGGCATCGACGAGAGCGGACTTGACGATCGTGCCACCGACATCGACTGCTAGTGCGCTTGGTCCCGGGCCCACATTGGCGATGATGCCGTCCATCCCGCTGTGCTCGGGCGTCATGCGGTCTCCGGGGTCAGGATGACCGAGCGGGTGAGCGATCGGGGCTGGTCAGGATTCAGGCCGCGCGCCTCGGCCTCGGCAACCGCATATCGTTGCGCGACGATCAGTGCGGCAAGCGGATCGAGGTCGTGCTCGATGACGCGCGAGCCGGTGGCCGCGATGTCCTCAGCCAGACCCGCGGGGGTAGCGCCGAACGACCAGACGAGACGCCCGGGCTGCGCGATCGAGATCGGCCCGTGGCGATAGTCCATGGCGGGATACGACTCCGTCCACAGCTGCGCCGCTTCCCGGGCCTTGAGCGCTGCCTCGGCAGCGAGACCGACCGACCATCCCGTGCCGATGAACGTGATCTGCTCGGCACCCATCAGGTCGTCGAGCGGGGCCTCCAGCGCTCGCGCGGCGTCTCCGATCGCGTGCGTCACGTCTTCGCCGAGCGAGCATCGCAGCAGCATGAGTGTTGTCGTAGCAAAGCGGGTCTGCACCACCGAGCACTCATCGGCGAAGTCGAGGACGATCGCCGAAGCCGCAGCTCGCACGGCGGGCGAGTCCGCCACGCCGGAGATCACCAACGTCGGCACCTCGCCGACGGTGGCGATCAGGTCGAGGATCTCGCTCGTGGTACCCGACCGGGTGAGTGCAACGATCATGTCGTAGTCGCGTGTGCCGGGAAACTCTGACGCCGCGAACGCGTCGGTGACGCCGTGGCCGGCGCGTTCGCGCAGGATCGCATAGGACTGGGCGATGAACCAACTCGTCCCGCATCCGACCACCGCGACCTTCTGCGATCGTTTCGGCAGCAAGGGTGCGAACGACGGAGCGATCTCGGCGGCGCGGGCCCAGGTGGTGGGCTGCGAGGCGATTTCTGCGTGGACGAACCGGGGTGCGCTCATGGGTGTTCCTCTGTGTGTGCGATCGAAAATGATTTAAATAGAACAATACAATCAGTTTAGATCAATAACGCGGTGAGTCCAGAAGATTGGAGTGCGGTCATGACCAGTTCGACGGTGATCCACTCGGCGCGGATCGTCGATCCGGACGCCGTTCGTTCCGATTCCTGGATCGAGATTCGCGGGTCGAGGGTGTGGGCTCGGGGAAGCGGTGCGTCGTGGCGCCGCGACGCTTCACCGGACGCCGTGGTCGTGGACGCGCGCGGATCGCTGATGTGCGCCGGTTTCATCGACCTGCATTGCCATGGCGGAGGCGGTGCATCGGTGACCACCGACATCGCTACCGTTCTCGCGACGCACGTGCTCCACGGCACGACGCGCCTCGTTGCCTCACTCGTCTCTGCCCCGATTCCCGAGCTGTGCGTGCAGCTCGCAGCGCTGGCGCGCGCAACCGCCGGCGATGCGCGGCTGATCGGATCACACCTCGAGGGCCCATTCCTCGAGCCCGCCTACCGCGGTGCCCATGATCCCGCCGCCTTGCAGGACGCGACTGGCGACACCATCGACGCACTCGTCGACGCCGCCGACGGCACGCTCGTGCAGGTGACGGTGGCTCCGGAGCGTCCGGGAGGTCGCGAGGCGATCACCGCACTACGGGAGCGAGGAGTCCTTGTGGCGGTCGGGCACACGGCCGCCGATGGGCGCCAGACGCAGGAGGCGCTTCGGTCGGGGGCTGGGCTGCTCACTCATGCCTTCAATGGGATGCCTGGACTGCACCACCGCGATCCGGGGCCGATCATGGCGGCGGTGAATTCCCTGGAGTGCGTGCTGGAGGTGATCAGCGACGGCAGTCACGTGCATCCCGACATGGTTCACCTTCTGTTTCGCCTCGCGCCGGGGCGGGTCATCCTCGTGACCGATGCGATGGCAGCGGCAGGCGCCGGTGACGGCGATTATCGCCTCGGTTCGCTCGACGTGTGCGTGCGGGATGGTACCGCCAGGTTGGCCTCCGGTGATTCGATCGCAGGATCGACGCTCACCATGGATGCCGCGCTTCGACATACCGTTCAGGAGTGCCACATTCCGCTGCACGAAGCGGTTGCTGCAATCACCTCCACTCCCGCGCGGACGCTGGGGCGCACGGACGAACTCGGACTCCTCAGCCCGGGCCGCCGCGCAGATGCCGTTCTGCTCGGGAGAGATCTCGCGGTCGAAGCAGTATGGGCCGACGGAATGCGGTATCGGTAGGGATGGCGGCCGCCCCAACAATCGAGCCGCGGTCGTCAGCACTGACACGATGTCGCCGGATCGTGTTGACTGTCCCTGACGACGGGAGGGGACGGGATGGCGGTCAATCCGGTCGCGCTGGTGCTGGTGCCGTTGCTCGCGGTGCTGGCGCCGCTCGTGGCGGCGGCGGTGGGGCGGGTGGCGAAGGTGCCGCTCGTGGTGTTCGAGATCGTGCTCGGCCTCGTGGTGGGGCCGAGCATCCTGGGTTGGGTGCCGGCCGACGAGTTCATCGGGGTGCTCGCGAACCTCGGGCTCGCGATGCTGTTCTTCATGGCGGGGAACGAGATCGACTTCGCCGCCATCAAGGGCCGGCCGCTCGGGCGCGCGAGCCTCGGCTGGGTGATCTCGCTCGTGCTGGGGCTCATCGTGGGCCTGCTGCTCGCGCCGTCGATCGAGGCGGGCGTGTTCATCGGGGTGGCCCTCACCTCGACCGCGCTCGGCACCATCATGCCGATGCTGCGGGATGCGGGGGAGCTCTCGACCCCGTTCGGTCGCGCCGTGACGGCGGTGGGGGCGGCCGGCGAGTTCGGGCCGCTGATCGCGATCTCGCTCTTCCTGAGCGGGCGTCAGCCGCTGCTGGCGGCGCTCGTGCTGGTGGTCTTCGTGGTGCTGACGGCGCTCGCGATCTGGCTGGCCTCGCGCGGGCCGCACACGCGGCTGCACGCCATCATCACCGCGACGCGGCACTCGAGCGGGCAGTTCGCCGTGCGGTTGGTGCTGCTGTTCGTGGCCGCGCTGGTCTGCCTCAGCATCGCGCTCGGCCTCGACATGCTGCTCGGTGCCTTCGCCGCCGGCGTGCTCTACCGGGTACTTCTCGCCGGCGCCCCGGCGGAGGACAAGGAGGCGATCGAGTCGAAGCTCGAAGCGGTGGCCTTCGGATTCCTGGTGCCGATCTTCTTCGTCTACACGGGCGTCACCTTCGACCTGACGGCGCTGCTGCAGTCACCGAACGCGCTGCTGCTGCTCCCGGTCTTCCTCCTGCTCTTCCTCGTCGTGCGCGGTCTGCCCGGGATGCTCACCGCACCGCCGGGCGCCTCCGGCAACGACCGCGCGGCCCTCGCGCTGTTCAGCGCCACCGGACTGCCCATCATCGTCGCGGTCACCAACATCGGGCTCGACGAAGGCATCCTGCAGCCCGGTACGGCGGCCGCCCTCGTGGGGGCCGGGATGCTCTCGGTACTCTTGTTCCCCCTCATCGCCCTCTCCCGCCGCCGACGTGCCCTCGGCGGTCTGCGCCTGCCGCCCGACGAGGGCGTGCACGTACCCGTCGAGTGCTGACCGCTACGCGGCGCGCCGGGCCGGACCGCGCGGCGCTGGGCCGCGCCGGCCCGGACCGCGGGCAGTCAGCGGGTCGGGTGGGGGCCGCAGGATCGGCGCAGTTCCAGACGGGCGCGGAGCACACGGTGGCCAGCGGTGCCCGCGGCGTCAGGGGAGGAGAGGGCAGCGAGGGCCGAGTCGGCGATCTCTTCGAGCGGCTGTCGCATCACGGTGAGTGCCGGCCAGGTGTACTCCGACTCGATGGAACCGTCGAAGTTCACCACGGCCAGCTGGCTCGGTACCGACACCCCCAGTTCGTTGAGGGCGTGCATGGCGCCCACGGCATGCAGGTCGGACGCGATGAAGACGGCGGTGGGCGGGTCTTCGAGCGCCATCAGGCGCTGCGCGGCCTCGTAGCCGCCCCGCCGGGTGTAGTCGCTGCGCACACTGGCGCCCTCAGGCAGGCCATGGGCGGACAGCGTCTTCAGCCAGCCGCGCTCGCGGGCGCGGGTGGTGGCCGAGCCGTCGGAGCCGCCGATGAACGCGATCTTCTCGTGCCCGTGCCCGATGAGATGTTCGACCGCCTGCACGGCGGCGTCTTCGTAGTCCACCCCGATGGTGTTCAGTCCGGGAAGGGGCTCAGCGCGGTCGAGCACGACGACGGGCGTGTTGCCGACGCCCGACACGTCGGGGTCGGAGGTCGCGCTGAGCACGACCAGCCCATCGACCCGGCGGTCGGCGAGGCTGCGGATCTGCTCACGCTCGACCGCAGCACTGCCACGCGAGGTGGCGAGCAGCACGCCGAGGCTCTGCGCGTTCGCGGCTTCCTCGATGCGGTTCGCCAGCTCGGCGAAGAGCGGATTCGCGATGTCGGGGATGAGCAACCCGATGGTGCCCGTGCTCTGGGTGGTGAGGGCGCGGGCGATCGGGTTCGGGCGGTACCCCAGCACCTCGATGGCCTGCAGCACGCGCTGCCGGGTGGCCGGTGCGACGCTCCGCGGGCCGCCGTTCAGCACGTAGCTGACGACGGCAGGGCTCACCCCCGCGAATCGCGCGACGTCTTTGCGGGTCGCGCGCGGGTTGATTGGCGTTGTCATCTCACCGTGCTCTCGTGGCTCCCGTTCACCCTTCGTGGAGTGCGTCGACCGATGCCCCCACGGTCTCGGGTGCTTCGCCGAAGTCGTCGATCACCAGACGAACTCCGCCGTTCACCGCCGATTCATGAGCAACAATACCCGGCAGGGTGAATCGGGCGGCGACCCAGGCATTGACCGTCGGGACGCTGCGCTGCAGCACCGCCGCAACGAAGTCGTCGACGAGGAATTGGTGACTGCCCTCGTGTCCGTTCGGAGCGCCGTCGAACGACGACGGGAGCCGCTGCACGTCGTGTACCTGCGCGTGCCCGGAGGAGAACGCCGCCCGCAGCGTGGGGGAGAGGTCGGCGAGGCTCGGATGATCGGCCGCGAGCGTCTCCGGGGTCGCGAGCAGTGCGCTCACGTCGTGCACCTCGGTCTTGTCCTGCCAGACGCTCACCGTGGCGATCTGCTCGAAGCTGCCCTCGGTGCCGAAGAAGCGGAAGCGCGACTCGCGGATGGGCGACGGGTAGCCGACGCGACGCATCTCGTTGATGCGCATGACCCCGCCGTCGGACAACTCGAACAGCGCCGACGCGTTCGAGAAGTCATTGCCGAATCGACTGACCGCCCGATCGAACACACCGTCGCCGCGCTGATCGACGACACCGAGGCAGCTCACACTCACGGCGTGCGCCGGAAGCACGCCGAGCACTCCGCCGATCGAATGCGTGGGGTACAGCATCGGCGGGTAGCTCGCCGTCTCCTTCCAGGCCTCGCCCCCGCTGAACCTGTAGGCGTCGTAGAAGCCGAGATCCATGTCGTGCACGTAGTCGCCCTCGGCGTAGAAGATGTCGCCGAATGCGCCGGCCGCGGCCTGCTTGCGTGCGTAGACCACGGCCGGGTTGTAGTAGCTCGTCTCGCCCATCATGTAGACCCGCCCGGTCTCCCGGACGGCCTGGATGATGGCCGCGATCTCGTCGCGGGTGATGGCCATCGGCACGGCCGAGTAGACGTCCTTGCCGGCGCGGAGGGCTTTGACGGCGATCTCCCCGTGGGTCCACCGCTGCGTGAAGATCGCCACGGCATCGACCTCCTCGGACTGGATCATCGCGTCGAAGTCCTTGAAGGTCCCGTCGAGACCGAGGTCGGCGACGAGTCGTTCTGCCCGCTCGGGAATGAGATCGGTGGCGTACACGGCAGACACCCCGGGATGCAGGCGGAACAGGCTCGCGAAATGACCGGCGAACTGGCCGGCACCGACGAATCCGATTGAAAAGGACACGGGGCTCTCCACTGTGACAGGGGCCGGCTACTCCGCCGGCCCGGTTGACCTTGATCGTATAGTCGCGTGGCGGCGGCCGCAACCCGCGTTGCTTAAATCTTCACTCAAGCGCGACGGAGCTGTCAAAAAGCGGAATACGGCCCGCAAATCTGTCAGCAACTCGGGTAGATATGAGTTGACAAGACCGATCAGGGGATGGCATAACGGTTCTTGCGGCTCCCGACCACTCGGACCGCGACCCGGAACCGAGTCCCACACGAGCAAGGGAGCTTGTACGCACATGAAGAACACCCGAACCGCGCTGGCCGTGACCGCCGTCGCTGCGACGGCGGGCCTGCTGCTCGCCGGCTGCAGCACGTCATCCGCCGACTCTGCGACGCCGACCCCGTCGGGCCCGGTGGAGATCACCTGGTGGTCGAACCTCGGCGGCATGGACCTCGTCGCCGATGCCTACAACAAGTCGCAGTCCGACATCATCGTGAACTTCGAGCAGGTTCCCGCCCCCGAGGCGGGCGGCCTGGAGAAGCTCAGCAACGCCCTCAAGGCCGGCAACGCGCCGTGCGCGGCGACCGTGGCGACGAGCGATCTGACCAGCCTGGCCACCCAGGGAGCCTTCCTCCAGCTCGATGACATCGCGGGCGACGTGCTCGACAGCTTCCCCGAGACGGCACAGGACACGGTGCGCGTCGGCGACACGCGCTGGGCCTTCCCGCAGTCGGTCGGTGCGATGACCTACTTCTACCGCCAGGATGTGTTCGACGCGGCAGGCGTCAGCGCTCCGAAGACGTGGGAGGAGTTCCGCGACGTGGCACAGAAGGTCCAGGCTGCCAGCCCCGGCACCTACATCGGCAGCTTCGTCAACCAGGACGTGCGTTTCATCACCGGGCTGGTGGCACAGGCGGGTGCCGAATGGTTCTCGACCGAGGGCGGCGAGTGGTCGGTCGACATGACCGATCCGGCCAGCATGAAGGTCGCCGATTACTGGCAGGGCCTCATCGACGACGACCTGGTGAACGTGGTGGCAGCCGGCTCCGCCGACTGGAACAACGACGTCACCTCCGGCAAGCTGGTGGGCTTCCTCGGCGGACCGTTCAACGCGGCCGGGATGCCGGCTCTCGCCCCCGACCAGGCCGGCGACTGGCGCGTGGCCGTCATGCCGGGCTGGGGAGACGGCGTGACGGGCGGCTTCGGCGGCACCGGCATCGCGATCACGAAGGACTGCGACCAGCCCGAGGCGACGGCCGAGTTCGCGACCTGGCTCACGACCGATCCCGCGGCCACCGAAGCCCGGGCCTCGACCGGCAGCTCCTACCCGGCGTTCCCGGCGCAGAGCGCAGTCTCGGCCAAGACGTTCCTCACTCCCGACAATCTCGCGTACTTCGGCGGCCAGGACATCTATGAGGTGTTCGACGCCGGGGCGGCCGAGCAGGCGCCCTTCGTCTGGGGGCCGACCATGCCCGGCACCACCGCCGCGATCATCGAGGGGTACTCGACCATCACCAACGGGGGCACCCTCGGCGAGGTCTTCGAGAACGCCCAGAAGCAGACGATCACCCAGATGAAAGACGCCGGACTGCTCGAGTGAGAAGAAAGAACAGGCTGCGGCTCGGCGAGGGCCGGGCCGCAGCCATCCTCATCGTTCCGTTCGGAATCCTCTTCGTGGTGGGCATCCTGCTCCCACTGGGCTACGGCCTCACGATGAGCTTCTTCACGGAGAAGCGGAGCGGCCTGGGCGTCGGCACACCCGAGACGATTTTCGTCTGGTTCGCCAACTACGCGAAGGTGCTCTCGGACCCGGTGTTCCTGCAGAGCTTCGGCACCCTGCTGCTGTACTGCGCGATCTACATCCCGATCATCATCCTGGTGCCGCTCGCCCTGGCCCTCTTCGTCGACGGGGCGTACAAGTGGGCGCGCAAGACCATCCCGCTGCTGGTGTTCATCCCGCACGCGGTGCCCGGTCTCGTGGCGGCCATCATCTGGGCCTACCTCTACACGCCGGCCATCAGCCCGGTGCTGAAAGCGCTCGGCGATGCCGGTGACATCCTCAGCCCGTTCACGAACTCCTCGGTGCTCGTGCCGTCGCTGGTGAACATCGCCGCGTGGGAGTGGATCGGCTACAACCTCATCATCTACTTCACCGCCCTGCAGGCCCTCGACCAGTCCACCCTCGAGGCCGCCCGGGTCGACGGCGCCGGCCAGGTGCGCATCGCGTGGTCGGTCAAGATCCCGCAGGTCACCTCCACCACTTTCGTCGTCGCCTTGTTCGCCGTGATCGGTGCACTGCAGTTGTTCACCGAGCCGACCCTGCTGCGCTCGAACGACCCCACCATCTCCAGCACCCTGACGCCCGCGATGTACGCCTATCTGGTGACTTTCACCCGCAACGACTACGGCGCCGGCGTGGCCGCATCCATCCTCATCGCGGTGCTCGCGGCGGTCATCTCCTACAGCCTGAATGCTTTCGGCCGGAAGAAGGGATTCGCGTGAGCGCCGCCACCCGCACCGCCCGCAGCCGCCCCACCCGGGTCGGCCCCTCGCGGGTGCTCGCCCACGCCGTGCTGATCGCCGCCGCCGTGTACACGCTGTTCCCCCTGGTGTGGCTGTTCACCGCGGTCACGAAGACCACCGGCGATCTCTACACCACGGGCATGTTCGAGTGGAACGGGTTCCGGCTGTTCGACAACCTCGGCGCCCTGTTCTCCGAGTCGAACGGCATCTACCTGCACTGGTACCTCAACAGCGTGCTCTACGCCGGGTTCGGTGCCCTGATCGGCGCGTTCCTCAGTGTCTGCGCGGGCTACGCGTTCGAGAAGTACAGCTTCGCCGGCAAGGAGCGGCTGTTCGGCGTCGTGCTGCTCGGCGTGCTCATCCCCACCTCCGCGCTGGCGCTCCCCTTGTATCTGCTGGCCTCGGCGACCGGAGTGGTCAACACCTTCTGGGCCGTGCTCATCCCGTCGATCTGCAACCCGTTCGGCGTGTACCTGGCCCGCATCTTCGCGCGGGGATACATCCCCGACGAGGTGCTCGAGGCCGCCCGGGTCGACGGCGCAGGCGAGCTCACGACCTTCTTCGGTATCTCCTGGCGCCTGATGCTGCCGGGCTTCGCCACCATCTTCCTGTTCCAGTTCATCGGCATCTGGAACAACTTCTTCCTGCCCCTCGTCATGCTCTCGAACCAGGACCTGTTCCCCGTGAGCCTCGGTCTCTACAACTGGAACAGCCAGGTGGCGCTGGAGCCGCAGTTCTACACGCTCGTGATGGTGGGCGCCTTCGTGGCGATCGTGCCGCTCATCATCGTGTTCATCCTCACGCAGCGGTTCTGGCGGGCCGGTCTCACGGCGGGCAGTCTCAAGTGAGGGTGGGCGTGATCGGCGCCGGCGGCCACAGCCGCGCGGCCCATCTGCCGGCGCTCGCCGAGCTGCGGGACGAGTTCGCTCTGGAACTCGTGGGAGTGGCCGACCCGCGACATCCGGCGGCCGACGACGCGGCGCGGGAGTTCGGCTTCGAGCGCGGGTACGCGTCGGCCGAGTCCCTGCTCGCGGAGCGGCTGGATGCCTGCTTGGTGCTCACGCCCACCCCGACCGTTCCCGAGCTGGCGCGGCTGGTGGTCGGGCACGGAGTGCCCTGCCTGGTGGAGAAGCCGTTCGCGGCGTCGAGCGCCGAGGGAGTCCTCGCTCCGCGAAGCGATCCTCCTCTACTCCCGCGAGATCGCCTTCGCCGCCGCCGATGTGTATGCCCGCGCCGCCGAAGCCCGCGGCCTCTGGGACGCGCGGCTCGAAGCACTGGTGGTCGACAGCATCCTGAGCGGCGAGTACGACGACGAGCTGCCGAGCCGCATCGCCGCCCTCGGCTGGCACGGGCACGGCGAGGTGAGCGTGCTGGTCGGCACCACCCCGCGGCAGCTCGATGTCGACCAGCTGCGGTGCACCGCCCG
>BADC01001055.1 GCA_000333435.1 Corynebacterium-like bacterium B27
GCGCTCGGCCCGCTCGAGGCCTTCGTCGCCGCGGGCGAGTTCGCCGGCGGGGTCGTGACCACCGAGCTCGTCAGCGCGGAGGGCCCCCGCGAGGTGCCGAGCGGCGTGCCCGGTGTCGCGCTCCGGGCGACCGCGGCCCTCGATCCGGCGCGGCCCGGCGTGATCGTGGTGCCTGGCGTCGCGGGCCCCGTCGGCGACGAGGGCGAGAACGACGACCGGCCCGGCATCCCGATCCTCCTCGCCGCCGTCGCGCAGACCGAGGTGACACCGCTCATGGCACAGGCGCTGGCGCATCCGCAGGTCACGGTGCTCGCGGTCTGCGGCGGCTCGCTGGCGCTCGCCATGGGCGGCCTGCTCGAGGGCCGGCACGCCGTCACCCACATGCTCGGCAACGGGATGCTCGAAGCCACCGGCGCCGAGGTGGTGCGCGCCCGCGTCGTCGACGACGGCGACCTCATCACCACGGGCGGCGTGACCTCGTCGCTCGACGGAGCGCTGTACGTGATCGAACGCCTGATCGGCCCGCAGGTCGCAGCCGCCACCGAGCACTACTTCGAGACCGAACGCCGCGGCACGGTCTGGCGGGCCGCCGGCCCGTCGGCACCGATCCCGAGGCCGAGCTGAGAACGGCAGGAACGCATGGACGAGATCATCGGTACCTGGGACGTCGAGCTGGCGACCCCGATCGGCCGGCAGCAGATCGTACTGGAGTTCACGCGCGCCGCGGGCGGTGACCAAGGCGAGCCGATCACCGGCGCCGCGAGCAGTCCGCGCGAGACCGTGGAGCTGCGCGACCTGCGTCGCGAGGGCGACGCGGTGCGCTGGGAGCAGTCGATCCGGCATCCGATCCGCCTGAACCTCGCCTTCACGGTGCGCGTGGCGGGCGACCGGATGCTCGGAGAGGCCAAGGCCGGCCCGCTCCCCTCGACGGCCCTCACGGGCATCCGCCGCCCCGCCGCAGTGTGAGGTGACCGCGAAGCGGGCGCGGGCGCAGCCGCGGCAGCTCAGGCGGCCGGCGTCACGCGGCGTCGCCGCAGCCGATCGATGACCGCCTGCACCGGGCCGGTGAGGAGGAGGCCCAGCAGGGCGAACAGCCCGAGCTGGGGCACCACCACCACCACCACGAACACGAGCAGCATCATCGTCGACGCCACCAGCGACGGCACCAGGCTGAGAGTGCCGCGCGCCTCCGGCGCCTGGAGTTCGGGGTGGCGCACGATGAGCACCATCTGAGCCGTGCCCGCGAAGCTCGAGAGCACCATCGTGCCCACGTAGAGCGCCGAGGTGGCCGGCGAGTTCTCGACGTCGCCCGAGGCGATGAGCTCGGTGGGGAAGGGGAGGAACACGATGGTGAGCAGCCAGAACATGTTGATCCAGATCAGGGTTCTGTTGTACCCGGCGATGTTCTCGTAGATGCGGTGATGGGCGTACCAGAACCGCCCGATCACCGCGAAGCTGATCACGAACACCAGCAGCTTCAGCCAGTTGTCGACGAGCAATTGCGTCACCGTCTTGTCGCCCAGTTCTGTCGCGGTGTCGACGAGCGGGAGAATGAGCAGCGTGATCGCGATGGCGACCACCGCATCGCTGAAGTTGACCAGCCGGTCGAAGCCGCGTTCGGTGTGCATGCCTTCATTATGCTGATCGGCCGGATGCGCGGGTGGCATCCGACTGCGCTGTGGAATACTGCCGGCGCCGCTCGGGTTGTGGAGAGAACTACTTGATCGAGGACAAATAACTACGTGACTGACGACGACCAGGGCCAGTGGCTGAGCGAAGCCGAGCGGGCGCGACTGCGCCAACCGACCAACCAGCGGGCGGTGGTCTTCACCCTCGCCTTCACCGGTCTCGTCACCGCGTTCATGATGACGCTGCTCACACCCCTCGTGCCCGAGCTGACCGAACTGCTGAACGTCTCGGTCGAGGACTCGCTGTGGGCCGTCACCGTGACCCTGCTCGCGGCCGCGGTGTCGACGCCGATCGCGGGGCGGCTCGGCGACCTCTACGGCAAGCGGCGCGTGGTGCTCGTGCTGCTCGTGCTCGTGATCGTCGGTTCGGTCATCGCCGGTCTCTCATCGAACCTCGTGCCGCTCATCGTCGGGCGTGCGCTGCAGGGTGCCGGCATCGGCGTGATCCCGCTGGGGGTGAGCATCCTGCGTGACGTGCTGCACCGCGACCGGCTCGGCGGCGCCGTCGCCCTGGTGAGTGCGACCCTCGGTGTGGGCGGTGCCGTCGGCCTGCCGATCTCGGCGGTCATCTCGCAGTACCTCGATTGGCACTTCCTCTTCCTCGTCTCGGGAGTGCTCGCCGCGCTCGGCTTCGTGCTGGTGTGGAAGTTCATCCCCGTCAGCACGCTGCGGAGCGAAGGCACCTTCGACGTCGTCGGCGCCATCGGTCTCGGGATCGGCCTCGTGGGCATCCTGCTCGGTGTCTCGAAGGGCGGCAGCTGGGGGTGGGGCAGCCCGGCCACGCTCGGCACCATCGTCGGCGGCGCCGTGGTGCTGGTGCTCTGGGGGCTGTTCGAGCTGCGCACGCCGAGCCCGCTGATCGACCTGCGGGTGGCGGCGCGGCGCACCGTTCTCCTCACCAACCTCGCCTCCGTGACGGTGGGCTTCGCCTTCTTCGCCAGCACGGTCGCGCTGCCGCAACTGCTCGAGGCGCCGACCGCGACCGGCGTCGGACTCGGTCAGACCATGCTCATCGCGAGTCTCTGCCTCATGCCGAGCGGACTCATCATGTGGGCCATGTCGCCGGTCGCCGCGCGGCTCACGCGGGCGCGCGGTGCGCGCACCAGCCTGCTGCTCGGCATCGCGATCATCGCGGTGGGCTACGTGCTCGCCGTCTTCCTGATGAGCGAGGTGTGGCACACCGTCCTCATCGCCACCGCGGTCGGCTTCGGTGTCGGCTTCGCCTACGCCGCCATGCCGAACCTCATCATGAGTGCCGTGCCCGCCACCGAGACCGCCGCCTCCAACGGGCTGAACTCGGTGATGCGCACGCTGGGGTCGACGGTGGCGAGCGCCGTGCTCGGCGTGGTGCTCTCGAGCAACGTCGTGACGGTGGGGGAGGTCACGACGCCGAGCGCCGCGGGATTCCAGCTCGCCTTCATCATCTCGGCGGTCGCGGCGGGCGTCGGGGTGCTGTTCACCGTCTTCATCCCGCGGCACCACCGGGCCTATCGCCAGGCCAGCATCCCGGATGCGGACGACCGCGCGGGCGAGGCGGGGCCGGCCGCGCAGGCGGCGTGACCGAGCAGCGCCCGAGCGATCGGGGAGCGCTCAGGCCGAGTGCGCCACCGCGCCCTCGGGCCGCCCGGCGGGTCGCCCTGGCACCACGCGGACACGCGTGATCCGCCGGTGCTCGATCTCGGCGACCTCGAGCACGCCGCCACCCTCCAGGGTGACGACGTCGCCCACGGTCGCGAGTCGGCCGAGGCGCTCGGTCACGAACCCGGCGACGGTCTCCGACGCGCCCGGCGGCAGCGCGAGCCCGGTGGCCTCGGCGAAGTCCTGGCGGTTGAGCCGCCCGTCGACGAGTCCGCCCGCGGCGGGCACCTCGCCCGTCGCGGTCTCGGTGTCGTACTCGTCGAAGATCTCGCCGACGACCTCCTCGATCAAGTCCTCCAGTGTCACGATCCCGTCGGTGCCGCCGTACTCGTCGACGACCACGGCGATGTGCTCGCTGCGGGCGCGCATGCCCGACAGCGTCGGCAGCACCCGAGCCGTCGAGGGCAGGTAGGCGATCGGGCGGGTGATGGACTCGAGCGCGGCGGCGCCGTCGACGTTCGCCGCGTCGTAGAGGTCGCGCACGTGCACGAAGCCCACGATGTCGTCGATGGAACGGTCGATCACGGGATAGCGCGAGTAGGGGCGGTCGGCGACCGCTGCCGCGGCGGCGCCGATCGTGTCCCGGGCATCGAGCGCGGCGACCTCGGGCCGGGGACGCATGACCTGGCTGACCTGCCGGCCGCGGAGGGAGAGGACGTCGTCCAGGATGCGGCGTTCGTCTTCCGGGAGGCCCTCGTGGCTCGAGACGATGTCGCGCAACTCCTCCTCGGTCATCTCCTCACCGGTCTTGTGCGGGTCGCCGCCGAGCAGCCGGACGAGCGCGTTCGTCGAGACCGACAGCAACCAGATGACGGGCCGCATCAGGGTGGCGAACCCGCCGAGGACGGGAGCCACCGCATAGGCGAACTGCGCGTTGCGCTGGATCGCCAGGCGCTTGGGCACGAGCTCGCCGAGCACCAGTGACAGGTAGGCGATGATGAGGGTGAGGACGACGGTCGCCAGAGTTCCGGCGGCGGCCGCCGGCACGCCCAGGCTGACGAGCAAGGGTAC
>BADC01001054.1 GCA_000333435.1 Corynebacterium-like bacterium B27
CCGAGGATGCGCCGGAGCCCGCGCTCAGTTGAGCAGCGACGCGAGGTGCGACCGCGAGCGCGCGCCCACCTTGCGGTAGATGTGGGTGAGCCGCAACTCCACCGTCCGCAGCGAGATGTAGAGCTCGGCCGCGATCTCCCGGTTGCGGAAGCCTTTGCGCACCATCTCGGCGACTTCCCGTTCTTCGGGGGTCAGCTGCGCGAGCACCGCGCTGGCGGGCACCGCGGGCGCCGTCTCCGGTTGCTCCGCGAACATCGTCAGGGAATTGCTGGTAAACCCCATTCATGAGGATGTCGGTCGAATTCTGGGCGGTGAGGGACGAACCATCCGGCAACGCGAGAGGGCCCGTCGCTTCCAAGATGTACGACAGCGCAATCGGGTCGATGAAGAGGACGGTGTCGGCTGTCGCCCCGCGTTGGTTCTGCCACATCGATCGGGTCAGATCGGCGGCCACCTCGACCCGGGGGGTCAGCGTGTTGTTCTGGCTCTGCACGCCGAACGGCACGAGAAAGAGGTCCCGCGCTTCGCGGGGTAGGTGGCTGTCGGCGAACTGCTCCGATTCGAACGCGAATTCGCGGCCCGATGTCTGCTGCGCGATGCTCACTTTTCCCTGGTCGGCCGTGATCAGGATCTGGGCTCCCGCGATACCACCGAGTGGGCGCACCTCTGCCGAGTTCTCGAAGACGAGGAGGTAGTTCTTCGGACCGTCGGCACCAAGCAGCCCTGGTAGCACGGGCGCCAGCGATTTCGCCGTAGCCAATGCCGGCTCGATCTCTCCGACCATGGTTTCGATCTGGGTCACTGCGCTCTTCACGGGCCCGATGAGCCCTCCTGTGTCGATGCTCCCGATGTCGCTCTTCGCGGTGGTCAGCGCCGTGCTGGATTGCTCGAGCACCGGCAGCACCGACTCGATGGGCGCGAGATTCACGGGCGCGTCGACCGGCTTGATAACGCTGGTGAGAGCGCATCACAAGCCCCACTGCTGAACGAC
>BADC01001053.1 GCA_000333435.1 Corynebacterium-like bacterium B27
AGGGTCAGCGGCTCGAAGTACAGCCGGTCGCTGGTGTCGTAGTCGGTGGAGACCGTCTCGGGGTGCAGTTTGATCATGATCGTCTCGAACCCGGCGTCGTGCAGCGCGAACGAGGCGTGCACGCAGGAGTAGTCGAACTCGACGCCCTGCCCGATGCGGTTGGGGCCGGAACCCAGGATGACGACCTTCCGCGCCTCCGACGGCTCGACCTCGGTCTCGAGGTCGTAGCTGGAGTAGTGGTAGGGCGTGAGCGCCGGGAACTCCCCCGCGCAGGTGTCCACCGTCTTGTAGACCGGGCGGATGCCAAGGATGTGTCGCACCTCGCGCACCTCCTTCTCGCCGAAGCCGCGCAACGACGCGATCTGCGCATCCGAGAAGCCGTGCTCCTTGGCCAGGGTGAACATGGCGTGGTCGGCGTTGTCGGCCGAGGCGATCGCCTCCGCGACCTCGTTGATGAGCACGATCTGGTCGATGAACCACGGGTCGATCTTGGTCGCCTCGAAGACCTCGCCGGCGCTGGCGCCCGCGCGGAGCGCCTGCTGCACCGTGACGATGCGGCCGTCGGTCGGCACGGCGGCGAGGGCGAGCAGCTCCTCCTTCGAGGCGCTGAGCGGCTCCCAGTGGAAGCTCGATCCGCGCTTCTCGAGCGAGCGCAGCGCCTTCTGCAGCGCCTGCGAGAAGTTGCGGCCGATGGCCATCGCCTCGCCCACCGACTTCATGGTGGTGGTGAGGGTGGGGTCGGCGGCCGGGAACTTCTCGAACGCGAACCGGGGCACCTTCACCACGACGTAGTCGAGGGTGGGCTCGAAGGATGCGGGGGTCACCTTCGTGATGTCGTTCGGGATCTCGTCGAGCCGGTAGCCGATGGCGAGCTTCGCCGCGATCTTGGCGATCGGGAATCCGGTGGCCTTCGACGCCAGCGCCGACGAGCGGGACACGCGCGGGTTCATCTCGATCACGATGATGCGCCCGTTGGCCGGATCGACGGCGAACTGGATGTTGCAGCCACCGGTGTCCACGCCCACGGCGCGGATGATGTCGATGCCGATGTCGCGGAGCTTCTGGTACTCGCGGTCGGTGAGGGTGAGCGCCGGCGCCACCGTGATCGAGTCACCCGTGTGCACACCGACCGGGTCGACGTTCTCGATCGAGCACACGACCACCGTGTTGTCGGCCGTGTCGCGCATGAGCTCGAGCTCGTACTCCTTCCAGCCGAGGATGGACTCCTCCAGGAGCACCTCGGTCGTGGGGCTCTGGTGCAGGCCGTCGCCGACGATGCGCCGCAGCTCCTCCTCGGTGTAGGCGAAGCCGGAGCCGAGGCCGCCCATGGTGAACGAGGGGCGCACCACGAGCGGGTAGCCGAGGTCTTTGGCGAACTCGACGGCCTCCTCGACCGTGTGCGCGATGTGCGAGCGAGCCACGTCGGCGCCGCACTGCAGAACCAGCTCCTTGAAGATCTGGCGGTCCTCGCCCTTGTTGATGGCCTCGAAGTTCGCGCCGATGAG
>BADC01001052.1 GCA_000333435.1 Corynebacterium-like bacterium B27
CGATCGGGGTCGAGGTGGCGCTCAGCACGAACACGCCTTTGCCCGCTGCCGCGGCCCGCTCGAACAGGCCGTCGAGGGCACCGACCCCCGTGAACGCGGTCACGGTGAGCGCATCGACCTCGAGCGGCGAACCGGGTTCGAGCCAGGCGCTCGCGTAGCCGTCGTTGGTGGAACCGATGTCGCCGCGCTTGGCGTCGCCGATGACGAGCAGCCCGGCGGCGCGTGCCGCGGCCAGCACCTCTTCGAGGGCGGCGAAACCGGCGGAGCCGTAGGCCTCGAAGAACGCCACCTGCGGCTTCACCACGGCCACCCGGCCGGCCGCCGCCCCGACCACGGCGAGCCCGAGGCTCCGCGCGCCGTCGGCCGAGGTGGGCAGGCCCCAGGCGTCGAGGAGGTACGGATGCGGGTCGATGCCCACACAGAGCCGCCCGCACGCCGCGATGGCCGCGTCGAGCCGCTCGCCGAAACTCCCCTGCCCGGTGCCGGGTTCCGCTGCGCTCATCCGCGCGCACTCCTGGCCACCGCGTACTCCTGCAGGGAGGTGACCTCGAAGCCCTCGTTCAGCGCCTCGAACGAGGCGACCGCCGCGCCGAGCTGGGCGATGGTGGTGAACAGGGGTTTGTCGGCCGCGACCGCCGCCGCCCGGATCTCGTAGCCGTCGGCACGTGCCGACCGGCCCGAGGGCGTATTGATGACGATGTCGACCTTGTTCGCGTTGATCAGGTCGACGACGCTCTCCCCGCCCTGCCCTTCGGAGAACTTCGCCACCACCCCGGCGTGGATGCCGTTGCGGTTCAGCACCTCCGCGGTGCCGGTGGTGGCGATGATCTCGAAGCCGAGCTGCTGCAGCCGCAGCACCGGGAGCACGATGGCGCGTTTGTCGCGGTCCGAGACCGAGACGAACACCGTTCCGGTCGTCGGCATGCCGCCGTAGGCGGCCTCCTGGCTCTTGGCGAAGGCACGCGGGAAGTCGCGGTCGATCCCCATCACCTCGCCGGTCGACCGCATCTCGGGCCCCAGCACCGAGTCGACGATCAGCCCGTCCTTGGTGCGGAAGCGCTTGAACGGGAGCACCGCCTCCTTGACCGCGACCGGCGAGTCGAGCGGAACGATCGAACCGTCCTGCACCGGCAGCAGCCCCTCGGCCTTCAGCTCCTCGATCGTGCTGCCGACCATGATGCGCGACGCCGCCTTGGCGAGCGGGATGCCGAGCGCCTTCGACACGAACGGCACCGTGCGCGAGGCGCGCGGGTTGGCCTCGAGCACGTAGAGGATGCCCGCGCCGATGGCGAACTGCACGTTGAGCAGGCCCTGCACGCCGATGCCCTGGGCGATGGCGAGGGTGGCTTCGCGCACGTGGTCGATCTGGTCGCGGCCGAGGGTGACGGGCGGCAGGGTGCAGCTGGAGTCGCCGGAGTGGATGCCCGCTTCCTCCAGGTGCTCCATGATGCCGCCGATGTAGAGCTCACGGCCGTCGTAGAGCGCGTCGACGTCGATCTCGATCGCGTCGTCGAGGAAGCGGTCGACCAGCAGCGGATTCGCGCTGCCCACCATCCCCTGCCCGGCGATGCGCTCGAAGTAGTCGGCGAGCGACGGGGTGTCGTAAACAATCTCCATGCCGCGGCCGCCCAGCACGTACGAGGGCCGTACGAGCACCGGGAAGC
>BADC01001051.1 GCA_000333435.1 Corynebacterium-like bacterium B27
ATCGGGTCGGGCGCCGACTGTGTGCTCGGAAAGCGTCGGCGAGGGAACGAGTGGGCGGTGTCGGACTCGAAGTGATACAGGGCGAAGTCCCCGGCATCGTGGACAAGGGTCCACGTGCGAGAGTGCCAGACGGACTCGAGGATGAAGCGCTCGACGACGCGGGCCGGAGCACTGCCGTCCGCCTTCTCCACCTCGATCTCCTTGGCTGACCCCATACCCGGAAGAGGGAGGTGGGCGCGGACGACGGCCGTGCGGGCGGCTCGGTCATCGGGCGTTCGGGTGATCACGTCGGTCATGTGCGCCTCCTTGCGATGCATGTCTGTGAAGGAGGGAACGGAGATCTCGGGCTCCGCCCCCTCCCACCGTCTGCACCGCGTGGACGACGGTGTGATTCATACGGTGTCCCACTTATTGGGACGCTGTCCCATTGAGTGGATGCTGCGAGACTAGAACCTTCGGGGAGCAGAGTCAAGTGCCCGGCCCGAAGTGCCTCCGGATGAGAGAGGCACGCGAGGGGTGCAAACAGGCGTGAATGGCATGTACTTTCCTGAATGGCAAGTACATGCCATAGTGGTACAAGGAGAGGATCGAAACATGGACACGCCAACCCCACCCACTGCCGCGGAGGCACAGCTTCTTCTCGATCGAGCGGATCGGCTGAGCCGGTCGGCGCACAACGCGACTCGGTGGCCCTACATCACCTTCGTCCTCGCGCTGGGCGTCGCGACATCGATGGGCACGTTCGCCATGGCTCTCACCACAGGCACCGCGTTCGGGCTCTCCTACTTCGGGACCCTCGGCGTGGTGTTCGCGCTGATGCTCTTCTTTCTCGCCGGCATCCGGGGCCGATCTGCCTTCGCGCGCAGCCGTCGGTGGACCGGGTACATCGCCAGTTGGTTCGTCACCTACGCGGCCGCCATCGCTGTCGTGATTTGGGCGCACGGGTCGGTGCTGCTTGCGGGGATCGCTTCCGGTCTCATTCTCCTGGTGGCGATGTTCTCGGCAGCACGAGAGGCCCGGTCGTGACCGCAACAGATCATCACCCCCGACACCGCCTTGATGATCTGCTGCACAATCCCGTCCGCTTCTCGATCATCGCCGCGCTCGACCGGGCCGGCACCCTGGGATTCAAAGAAGTCCGAGACGCCGTCGAGATCACGGATTCGGCGCTGAGCAAACAGGTCGCGACGCTCGAATCCGCGGGATACATCTCCGTGGGCAAGGCCTTCGCCGGAAAGCTGCCGCGCACCTCGCTCACTCTCACACGCCAAGGTCGAGCGGCCTGGAAGGCGCATCTCGCGACGCTGCGCGAGATTGCCGGGGAATCCTCGTAGCTGCCATCCTGCCACGGTAGAACATATGTTCGAATGTCGGTATCGTGAACGGCATGAACCTCGACTTCCAGACCTCGCTGTTCGACGACATCGACGCCGATCCCGAGCTCGACGAGCTGGCCGGCACGGTGGAGCGCACGCAGCTCGCCGAGGGGGCGTGGGTCGACCTCCGACCCGGCTGGGTGCGCAACTCCGACGCGCTGTTCGAGCGCCTCGCCGTCGACGTGCCGTGGCGCGAGGACCGGCGTGAGATGTACGACAAGGTGGTCGCGGTGCCGCGCCTGGTGTCGCACTTCGGCGAAGGGTCGGTCTACCCCGATCCCGTGTTGAGCCGGGCGCAGCGCGCGCTGAACGACTACTACGGGCGGCCGCCGGGGCAGGTGTTCGCCACCGCCGGCCTGTGCTTCTACCGCACGGGCGACGACAGTGTGGCGTGGCACGGTGATCGGGTGGGCCGCACGATCGACCGCGACACGATGGTCGCCATCGTCTCGGTCGGAGCAGCACGCACCCTCTCGGTACGGCCTAAGGGCGGCGGCGCCACCCTGCGCTTCCCGGTCGGCCACGGCGACCTCATCGTGATGGGCGGCAGCTGCCAGCGCACCCACGAACACGCCATCCTCAAGACCAAGCAGGCCGTCGGCCCGCGCATCAGCGTGCAGTTCCGCCCCGTCTGGCCGCGCTGACCGGCGCGCCCCGGGGTTGACCCGCCCTCTCCTGCGCCCGCGGATCGGGTCGGACTCGAGCGTGAGCAGCACTTGTCACAAACGTCGTAGAAGAGTCCGTGAGCGTCTCGAACAATTTTTGCAGCGCAGCAATGCTGCGTTGCAAAACGGAGGACTCTGTGCCAGAGTCGTACCGCGGGGCCACCCGGACCCACGCTCCCGCACCACGGTGACGCAGGTCGTTGATCGCGGTCACGGCGCGCGTTCGCAGAGAGGCGAGCGCGTTCGTAGAACACTGAAAGAGGTAATGATGCCATCTCGATTGTTGCGGCCGCTCTGCGCCGTTCCCCTCCTCGCCGTCACGGGAGCGCTCCTCGCCGGGTGCGCGTCAGGCGGTGGTGACACGTCTGACGGCGGGGTCACGAAGATCTCGTTCTGGGCCCGTGACGCCCAGGAGTCGTTCGTTCCCGAATTGGCAGAGGCATTCAACGCATCCCAATCGGAGGTGGAGGTCGAGGTGACGATCATCCCCGGCGGGCAGTACACCCAGAAGTTCGCCTCAGCCACGGCGGGCGGGACGCCCCCGGATGTCGCGGCGATGGACCTCGTGCTCGTGCCGTATTACGCGCAGGCCGGCTCCCTGCTCGACCTGACCGACCGCGCGGAGACGCTGGACTACATGGACGACTTCGACAGCGCCCACCTCGGCACGATCGAGTGGGACGACAAGACCGTCGCCATCCCGTTCTCGGCCGAGGCCAGCGTGCTGTA
>BADC01001050.1 GCA_000333435.1 Corynebacterium-like bacterium B27
AGAGGTGGAGGCGACGGAGGCAGGCGGTGAGCGGTTCGGGGTCGGGGCCCACGTCGACGAGGGCGACCACGGAACGGCCCGGACAACGCCGTCACCGTGAG
>BADC01001049.1 GCA_000333435.1 Corynebacterium-like bacterium B27
CGATGACGATCTCGAACGTCTTGAGGCTGTTGACGACCCACAGCACGGCGGCCACGGAGAAGACATCCCAGGACAGCGGCAGGGTCACATGACGAAACTGCTGCCAGCGGCTCGCGCCCGAGAGCTGCGCGGCTTCATAGAGCGTGTCAGGGATGCCGTCCATCGCAGCAAGCATGAGAGCGATGTACAGTCCCGACGAGGACCACACGATTCCGCCGATGATCGAGGCGAGGATGAGGTCAGGCCCGAGGAATCCGACAGGGTCGATGCCGAACCATCCAAGGACGGCGTTGGCCACGCCGTCGGGGTTGAGGAGAAAGCTCACCGCCGAGCCGATAGCGATGGCTGAGACGATGACGGGGAGGAAGACGACGGCTTGGATGAAAGCTCGGCCTTTCAGGCCGCGCAAGGCCATCAGGCTCAAGAACGTGACCCCGAAGATCAGCACACCACCGAC
>BADC01001048.1 GCA_000333435.1 Corynebacterium-like bacterium B27
AAGCCCGGACGGCTAGCTCAACCGTAATGAACGAAAGGGTTCCCGATGACCGACGAACGACTTGCGATTATCGTGCTCGCGGCAGGACAGGGGACCCGGATGAAGTCCGCCACCCCGAAGCTGCTGCACGAGATCGCGGGGGTGCCGCTGATCGGGCACGTGCTCGCCACCGCGGGGCAGCTGGATGCCGCGTACACGATCACCGTCGTGCGGCATGAGCGCGATCGGGTGCAGGAGGTCGTGCACGACCACTTCCCATCGTCGGTCATCGTCGACCAGGACGACATCCCCGGCACCGGGCGCGCGGTCGAGCAGGCCGTCGCCGCGCTTCCCGAGGGGTTCGACGGCGACGTGCTCGTCGTGAGCGGCGACGTTCCGCTGCTCGACGCCGCCACGCTCACCGAACTGATCGCCGCGCATCGGGCGAGCCGCGCATCCGCCACACTGCTCTCGGCCGTGCTCGACGACCCGGCGGGCTACGGTCGCATCGTCCGTACCGACGACGGGATGCTCGACCGCATCGTCGAGCACAAGGACGCCACCGACTCCGAACGGGCCCTGCGCGAGATCAACGCCGGGGTCTACGTGTTCGGGCTCGCGCAGTTGCGTGACCAGCTGGCGCAGGTCACCACCGCCAACGCGCAGGGCGAGAAGTACCTCACCGACGTGATCGGCCTGCTGCGCCGGGCCGGCTCCGACGTGGCCGCCGTGCCGGTGAGCGAGCCCTGGCTCGTGGCCGGGATCAACGACCGGGCGCAGCTGAGCGAGGCCGCGGCGAAGCTCAATGCGCTCATCGTGCGCGGCTGGCAGCTGAACGGTGTGACCGTGGTCGACCCGGCCACGACCTGGATCGACCTCAAGGCGAGCCTCGCCGAAGACGTGACCGTTCTCCCCGGCACCCAGATCAAGGGCGCCACCAGCATCGCGCGCGGTGCCGTCGTCGGCCCCGACACCACCCTCGTCGACTGCGAGATCGGCGAGAACGCCGAGGTGAAGCGCACCGACGCGACGCTCAGCGTGGTGGGGGCGGGCGCATCCGTCGGTCCGTTCGCCTACCTGCGGCCGAACACGGTGCTCGACGCCGACGGCAAGATCGGCACCTTCGTCGAGACGAAGAACTCCCACATCGGCGCCGGCAGCAAGGTGCCGCACCTCTCCTACATCGGCGACACCGAGGTCGGGGTGGGCTCGAACGTGGGTGCAGGGACGATCACCGCGAACTACGACGGCGTGAACAAGCACCGCACCCAGGTGGGGTCGCACGTTCGCACCGGGTCGCACAACGTGTTCGTCGCCCCGGTTAGAATTGGTGACGGCGCCTACACGGGTGCGGGGACGGTCGTCCGTAAAGATGTCCCGTCCGGCGCGCTCGCGATCACGGTGACTCCTCAGAGGAACATGGCCGGCTGGGTCGAAGAGAACCGGCCCGGAACCGATGCGGCAACGGCTGCCGCGGCGGCGAACAAGAGCGGAGAATAGGTGTCCGGAATCAAGGCCAGCGGAGAGAAAAGCCTCGTCGTCGTCTCGGGGCGGGCGCATCCGCAGCTGGCCGAGGACATCGCGGCCGAACTCGGCACGAAACTCGTCGACACCGAGGCGCGCACCTTCGCGAACGGTGAGCTGTACATCCGCTACGGCGAGAGCGTGCGCGGTTGCGACGCGTTCGTCATCCAGTCGCACACCGCGCCGATCAACGAGTGGTTGATGGAGCAGCTGATCATGGTGGATGCGCTGAAGCGTGCCTCTGCCAAGCGCATCACGGTGGTCGCCCCGTTCTACCCCTACGCCCGGCAGGACAAGAAGGGCCGCGGCCGCGAGCCGATCTCGGCCCGGCTGGTCGCCGACCTCTTCCTCGCCGCCGGTGCGAACCGCATCATGTCGGTCGACCTGCACGCGGCGCAGATCCAGGGCTTCTTCGACGGCCCGGTCGACCACCTCTTCGCCATGCCGGTGCTGCTCGAGCACATGCGTAAGTCCCTCGACCCGGCAACGCTCACGGTGGTCAGCCCCGACATGGGCCGGGTGCGGGTGGCGGATGTCTGGAGCGACAAGCTCGGCGCCCCCCTCGCCATCATCCACAAGCGCCGCGACCCGCGCGTGCCCAATCAGGTGAGCGTGCACGAGATCGTCGGTGACGTCTCCGGGCGGGTCTGCCTCCTCGTCGACGACCTCATCGACACCGGCCGCACCATCGTCGCCGCGGCCGAGGCGCTGAAGGCGAACGGCGCGATCGGCGTGGTGGTGGCGGCGACGCACGCCGTGTTCTCCGACCCGGCCACCGAGATCCTCCAGTCGCCCTTCATCGACCAGGTGGTCGTGACCGACACCCTGCCGCTGCCGCCCGAGAAGCACTGGGACAGACTGACCATCCTGCCGATCGCCCCGCTGATCGCCCGCGCCATCAACGAGGTCTTCTCCGACGGCTCGGTCACCACGATGTTCGACGGTGACGCATGAGCGCCGCGACGCTCGAGAGCTACACGCCCGTCGCCGGGTCGATCACCATGTTCTCCACCAGCTGGTGCGGGTACTGCGTCCGGCTGAAGAAGCAGCTCGACGCCGAGGGCATCGGCTACACCGAGGTGAACATCGAAGAGGTCGACGGCACCGCCGCGCTCGTCGAATCGGTGAACGGCGGCAACCAGACCGTGCCCACCGTGGTGTTCCCCGACGGATCGACGGCCACGAACCCGTCTGCACGCGAGGTGGCGGCGCGAGTTGGCTGATCGCACTCCCTGGTCGCTCTCGGGGGCGCTCCGCGGCATGTTCGCGAAGCGCACCATCGACGACGAGACGTGGGAAGACCTCGAAGACGCACTCATCAAGGCCGACTTCGGGCCGGCCGTCACCGAGGAGGTGGTCGACGACCTGCGCGCCAAGGTGCAGCGCTACTCGACCACCGACCCCAAAGACCTGCAGCGGATGCTCCGCGAGACCATCGAGGAGCGGCTCGCGAAGTACGACCCCACCCTCAAGCTCACCGAGCGTCCCGCCGTGGTGCTCGTGGTGGGGGTGAACGGGGTCGGCAAGACGACCACCATCGGCAAGTTCGCGCGCTTTCTCAAGACCTACAACCGCTCGGTCGTCGTCGGCGCTGCCGACACCTTCCGCGCGGCCGCCGTGGAGCAACTGGCCACCTGGGCCGAGCGCGCCGGCGCCGAGGTGGTGCGACCGCAGCACGAGGGGCAGGACCCGGCGTCGGTCGCCTTCCAGACCATCGAACAGGCCAAGAACCGCGGCACGGAGATCGTGCTGATCGACACCGCCGGCCGGCTGCAGACCAAGGGCGGCCTGATGGACGAGCTCGGCAAGGTCCGGCGCGTCATCGAGAAGCAGGCGCCCGTGGCCGAGGTGCTGCTCGTGCTCGATGCGACCACGGGCCAGAACGGGCTCGCCCAGGCGGACGCGTTCATCCAGCACGCCGGGGTCACCGGGCTCGTCATCACGAAACTCGACGGCTCGGCCAAGGCCGGCTTCGTGCTGGCCGTGCAGGAGAAGACGGGGATCCCGATCAAGCTCGTGGGGCAGGGTGAAGGGATCAACGACCTCACCGGGTTCACGCCGCACGTGTTCGCGCAGAATCTGGTGGGGTAGTTTTCGGGGTTCGCTGCTTCTTCGGGCTCGCCCGGCCTTCGGCTGGGCGGGCCCTTATTGCTCGCGCCGCCGCTTCTGCGGCGCGAGGCGACATGTGAGCGTTCGGTCGCTGGCGCGGCCGAGCGCTCACCCTGGGGCGTCGAGCGCGGCCCGCGGCCTGCGCTCGCGTGCCCCACGTCGTGGGCGGGAGTGGCTGAGGCTGCGCGCTAAGTACGGAGTTTGGCGGGCTTGATCGGTAACGACGGAGGGTCAGTCCGTCGATGGGGCGGGGGTCCGTCGTTCGACGTCAGCCAGGAAGGACTGGACTGCTGCCAGGGTTTCGGGGCGGCGGGGGGTGTCGGCGTGGGTGGCGCCGTCGATGGTGACGAGGGTGGCGGTGGGGAGGAGGGCGCGCACGTGCTCGGCGGCCCGGAGACGCTCACGGTCGCGGGTGCCGGCCACGAGCAGCACCGGCATCGTGAGGGCGGCGAGCTGCGCATCCGTCACCCGCTCGTCGTTCTGCGTCGCACGCATGTACGCGGCGAGGGCGACCTCGTCGTTCGCGCTGAACGCGGCGCGGGTCGCGGCGTCGAGCGGGCGGCCGGATGCCCGTTCCCACCCCGCGAGGAACCCCGCCATGCCGCCCTGCTCCAGCGCCTCGAGCGCACCCGCGAAGAACACGCGATCGAAGGCGTCCCGGCCGGTGCCGGGAGCGCCGGCAACGCTGATCAGGCTGCGCAGGCGCTGCGGATGTTCGGCCGCGACCGAGAACCCGACCCGCGCGCCGAGTGAGTAGCCGAGGTAGTGCACCTGCTCGAGGCCGAGGGTGTCGAGCACGGCCAGCACATCGGCCAGGAACAGGGGCATGCGATAGGCCGCGCCGTCGTGCGGAGTGGCGCTGCGGCCGTGCCCGCGGAGGTCGAGCGTGACGACCGGGCGTTCGGGGGAGAGCGCGCGAAGATAGCCGAACCCGCGCCAGATGGCCTGGGAGAGCGCGGAGCCGTGCACGAGCACGATCGGCGTGGCCCCGGGCGCGGCCGCCGGCCCGGCCGGGGTGACGCGGAAGGCCACCCGTGCACCGTCGAGGGAGTTCGTCGCGTAGTCCACGCTTTCACGCTAGCGCTCGCGCGCGGTCCAGGGGTGCAGGATTGGCTTCTTGATTGGCATTTCGATCTGCGAGAGCATGAAGCCAATGACCTACTAATACAAGATTGGCCTCCGATAAGGGGGCCAAACGGACGCATGGAGGTGCGCTCATGATCATCCTGCTGGTACTACTAGCCCTCGGCGCCCTCATCGGCATCGTCGCGACCGTCGTCGACCTGCGCCGCGACGGCTACCGCCGCATCCCCGACCGCGCCGAGGGTCACCCGCGTTGACCCCCGCCCAGTGGCAGGGGTCAACTCGGGAAACGCTGTGCGCTCAGAGTCCCTGGGCGAGGCGGTAGTACGCCTGGTTCCAGCGCACCTCGTTCTGGAAACCGCGCAGCGTCGTCGACGCGTCGATGGTGAGGAGCTCGGTGCGGGCGATGGCCGCGAAGTCCTCGAACACCTCGACGCCGACCGCGGTCGACATCACGGTGTGGTGGGCCGCGCCGGCGGTGAGCCACGCGGCGGCCGACACCGCGAACGAGGGCTCGGGTCGCCACACGGCCCGGCCGACGGGCAGGTGCGGGAGGGGAGCGCGCGGCTCGACCACCTCGACCACGTTCGCCACCAGGCGGAACCGGTCGCGCATGTCGCTCATGGCCACGACGACCGCCGGCCCGGGGTCGGCGGTGAAGACGAGCCGCACCGGGTCGTCCTTGCCGCCGATGCCGAGCGGGTGGATCTCGAGCGAGGGCCGCGCGCTGGTGAGCGACGGGCTGACCTCGAGCATGTGGGCGCCGAGGATGGTCTCCGCTCCCTCGACCAGGTCGTAGGTGTAGTCCTCCATCAGTGAGGCACCGCCGGGGAGGCCCGCGCCCATGACGTTGGCGGCCCGCACGAGGATGGCGGTCTTCCAGTCGCCCTCGGCACCGAACCCGTAGCCCTCGGCCATCAGGCGCTGCACGGCGAGTCCGGGCAGCTGCTTGAGCGCACCGAGGTCTTCGAAGCTCGTGGTGAACGCACCGAAGCCGCCCTCCTCGAGGAAGGAGCGCAGGCCGAGCTCGATCGCCGCGCCGTCGCGCAACGACTGGTGCCGGTCGCCGCCGCGGCGGAGCGAGGGCACCACGTCGTAGAGCTCCTCGTACTCGGCGACGAGGGCATCCACCGCCGCGACATCCGCTTCGGCCGCCTCGACCGCGGAAGCCAGCTCGTTGACCCCCCAGGTGTTGACCTGCACACCGAAGCGCAGCTCGGCCTCGGTCTTGTCGCCCTCGGTCACCGCCACGTAGCGCATGTTGTCGCCGAACCGGGCGAGCTTCAGCGTCTTCACGGCCTGCCAACCCGCGGCGGCGCGCGACCAGTCGGCGATCTGCTGCTGCACCAGCGGGTTGGATGCGTGCCCCACCACGGTCTTGCGCGCCACGCCCAGCCGGGTCTGGATGTACCCGAACTCGCGGTCGCCGTGTGCGGCCTGGTTGAGGTTCATGAAGTCGAAGTCGATCTCGGCGTAGGGCAGCTCGACGTTCGCCTGGGTGTGCAGGTGCAGCAGCGGCTTCTGCAGCGCGTCGAGGCCCGCGATCCACATCTTGGCCGGGCTGAAGGTGTGCATCCAGGCGATCACGCCGATCACGTTGTCGGCGGCGTTCACCTCGAGGGCGGCGCGCCGGATCGACTCGGAGTCCTTCAGCACCGGCTTCCACACGATCTTCACCGGGATGACGGATGCGTCGTCGAGCGTCGCCACGATCTCCTGCGACTGCGTGGCCACCTGGCGAAGGGTCTCCTCG
>BADC01001047.1 GCA_000333435.1 Corynebacterium-like bacterium B27
GCGAAATTGTGGAAAGCCCTGACGGGGTCCGGGCGATGTGAAGGACCAGAGCATCCGTTCGGCCTGGGAGTGGACGGGCGCCGGGCGGGTCGAACCCCTCGAAGCGCTGTTCCCGCGCATCGAGGTCGACGCGTCGTGACGTGGTCGACCCCGGCGGCCGACGAACCGCCGGCGTACCTGCGCCGCCGCGAGCCGTCCGAACGGGGTGACCAGACCTATCCGCCGCTGCCCGAAGCGCTGGTGGTGCCGGTGTACGACAACCACACGCACCTCGAGGTCGCCGACGGCGACGATCCGATCGACTACCACGAGCACCTCGACCGCGCCTCGGCCGTCGGCGTGCGCGGTGTGGTGCAGGTCGGCACCGACCTCGAGACGAGCCGCTGGTCGGCCGAACAGGCCGCCCGCGAACCACGGATGCTCGCAGCCGTCGCCCTGCACCCGAACGACGCCCCGTCCTACGCCGAGGGCGGCGGCCTCGACGACGCGCTTGCCGAGATCGCCGAGCTCGCCTCCTGGCCCCGCGTGCGGGCGGTGGGGGAGACCGGGCTCGACTTCTTCCGCACCGACACCGAGGCCGGCCGGGCCGCCCAGTACCGCTCCTTCGAGGCGCACATCGCCATCGCGAAGGAGAACGGCATCGCGCTGCAGATCCACGACCGCGACGCCCACCGCGAGGTCGTCGAGACCCTCCGTCGCGTCGGGGCGCCCGAGCGCACCGTGTTCCACTGCTTCTCCGGCGACGCCGAGTTCGCCGCCCTCTGCGCCGAGAACGGCTGGTACATGTCCTTCGCGGGCAACGTGACCTTCAAGAACGCCGGCTCCCTGCGCGAGGCGCTCGCCGTGGCGCCGCGTTCGCTCATCATGGTCGAGACGGATGCGCCGTACCTCACACCCACCCCGTTCCGCGGCCGGCCCAACGCGCCCTACCTGATCCCGCACACGCTGCGGGCGATGGCGGCGCACCTCGGCACCGACGTGTCGATGCTCGCCGCGCAGATCTCCTCCACCACCGAGCTGGTCTACGGCCGCTGGGAGGACGACCCGGTGCAGGCCTCGTGACCGGGCCGGGCGGCGGCGACGAGGCAGCCGCATCCGTGTCGCTGCTCGGGCCGGCCGAGATCCGCGACCTGGCGGGGCTCCTCGACCTCACACCCACGAAGAAGCTCGGGCAGAACTTCGTGATCGACGCGAACACGGTGCGCAAGATCGTGCGGGTGGCCGGCGTGCAGCCGGGCGACGTGGTGCTCGAGGTCGGGCCAGGGCTCGGCTCGTTGACCCTGGGCCTGCTCGAAGCGGGCGCGGAGGTCGTGGCGGTCGAGATCGACAAGCGGCTGGCCGCGCAGCTGCCCCTGACGGTGTCGCAGCTGGCGCCGGATGCGGCGCTGACGGTCGTGCGCGACGACGCGTTGCGCGTGCGCTCGCTGCCGGCGTCGCCGTCGCGACTGGTGGCGAACCTGCCGTACAACGTCTCGGTGCCGGTGCTGCTGCATCTACTCGAGCACTTCCCGTCGATCGAGTCGGGCGTGGTCATGGTGCAGGCCGAGGTGGGTCATCGGCTGGCAGCCGAGCCGGGGTCGAAGGTGTACGGGTCGCCCAGTGTGAAGGCGGCGTGGTACGGCCGGTGGCGCACGGCGGGCAACGTCAGCCGCCAGGTGTTCTGGCCGGTGCCGAACGTCGATTCGGTGCTGGTGGGGTTCGAGCGGGTCGGCACCGGGCTCGACTCGGAGGAGTTGCGGATGCGCACCTTCGAGATCGTGGACGCCGCTTTTCAGCAGCGGCGCAAGATGCTGCGGCAGGCACTCGCGGTGGTGCTCGGCGACTCGGCACGCGCCTCCGAGGTGCTGGCGGCCGCGGGTGTGCCGCCCACCGCGCGGGGCGAGGAGCTGACGGTGAACGACTTCCTGGCGATCGCCCGCGCGAACGCATGATCGTCGGGCGCCCGGCCTTTCACGCGTGTGCGGGGATGGTGGACGAGGGGCGTGCCCTGCGAGGATCAGAGGGTGACGACATCCGGTGCTGAATCCTTCCCCGTGCGACTGACGACGACCCGATGGGGGCGGGCGGATGCTCGGCCGAGGGCGCTCCTCCTGCACGGCCTCACCTCGGCCGGCGGCACCTGGTGGCGGGTGGCGAGCGCCCTCGCGGGAGCAGGGTGGTCGGTCACCGCGCCCGACCTGCGCGGCCACGGCTCGTCGCCGCGCACCACGAGCTACCGGCTCGCCGACTACGCGGCCGACGTGCTGGCGTTCGAACCCGAGACCCCGACGTGGGACCTCGTGGTCGGGCATTCGCTCGGCGGCGCCGTCGCCGTCGTGGCGGCAGACGCCCGCCCTGGCTGGGCCGCCGCCCTCCTGCTCGTCGATCCCGCCCTGACTCAACCGCTCGAACGGCAGAACACGAGGCTCGCCGAGCTGCTCGCCGATCTCGGGCGGCTCGACCCCGCTGAGCTCCTGAGCGCCAACCCGAGCTGGCACCCCGAAGACGCGGTGCAGAAGGTGAACGCCATGCGGGTGGTCAGTCCGTTCGTCGTCGAGCGCACGATGCGCGACAACCCCACGTGGCAGCTCGTGGACACGGCGGCTCGTGTCGACGCGCCGATGCGCATCCTCGGCGCCGACCCCGGCCGCAGTCCCTCCTTCACCGCAGCGGAAGCAGAGCGGCTGAGCGCGGCCGCACCGCACCGCTTCTCGTTCGCGGTGGTCGCAGGTGCCGGACACTCGATCCAGCGCGACGACGCCGATCGAGTCGCTGCAGAAGCGCTCGCGATGGGGGTCCCACCCCGGCCCTGATCGGCCCCTGAACGGGGGAGCCCGACGCGTGGACTAGGTTGGATGCATGATCACCCGGGGCCTGGCGAAGACCGTGCACGTGCGGGCCCCCGGCAAGATCAACGTGTTCCTCAAAGTGGGCGCGGTGATGGATGACGGGTACCACGACGTCGCCACCGCCTACCAGGCCGTGTCGCTCTACGAAGACGTCTACGCCTCGCCGGCGAGCGACTTCTCGGTGCGCTTCGGCGGCCACATCGACACCAGCGCGCTGGAGACCGACGGCTCGAACCTCGCCATCCGTGCCGCGCGCCTGCTCGCCCGGAAGACGGGGTTCCGCGGCGGCGTCAGCCTGGCCATAGACAAGAACGTGCCCATCGCGGGCGGCATGGGTGGCGGCTCGGCGGATGCCGCGGCAACCCTGCTGGCCTGCGACACGCTCTGGGGAACGGATGTCGGGCGCGAAGAGCTGCTCACGCTCGCCTCCGAGCTCGGGGCCGACGTGCCGTTCGCCTTCACCGGCGGCACCGCGATCGGCACCGGCCGCGGCGACCAGCTGAGCCCGGCGCTCGCCAAAGGTCAGTTCCAGTGGATTCTCGTGCTGCCCGATCACGGCGTCAGCACCCCCGAGGTCTACCGCGAACTCGACCGGCACCGCGAGCGGCACGCGCAGGACATCTTCCCGGCGCGTGGCCAGCCCGTGGTCGACGCCGACGTGTTGCAGGCACTCCGCGCCGGCGACCCGCACATGCTCGCCGAGTCGTTGCACAACGACCTGCAGGCGCCGTCGTTGCACCTGAACCCGGGGCTCGCATCCGTGCTCGAGATCGGCGAGGCCAACGGTGCCCTGGCCGGCCTCGTCTCGGGGTCAGGGCCGACGGTCGCGTTCCTCGCCGCCGACATCGACGGTGCCCTCGAGCTGCAGATCGCACTGTCGGCGGCTCGGTACCACGTGGTGCGGGTGACCGGGCCGGTCGCGGGTGCTCGGATCGTCGGCGACTGATCATCCGGCCGCAGCGCGCGCGTCGCTAGAGTGACGACTATGCGCACTGTGTTCGGGATCATCCGCATCGTGGCGGCCGGAGTCATCATCGCCGCGATCGTGGGCCAGTTGGTCTACAGCATTGGCGTCGTTCCCGACGTGGCCTTCTTCCTGGTCAACTTCTTCAGCTACTTCACCATCCTCTCGAACGCGCTGGCCGCGATCGCACTGCTCATCGGCGCGTACTATTCGTTCACCGTGCGTCGCGATCCGCCCTGGTACAACCTGTCGCTGGCCGCCGTGGTGACCTACATGGCGACGACCGGCGTCGTCTACAACCTGCTCCTGCGGAGCATCCAGCTCGAGCAGGGGCGCACGCTGGCGTGGTCGAACGAGGTGCTGCACCTGATCGCGCCGATCTACATCGTGCTGGTCTGGATTCTCACACCGGGCAAGTCGCGGCTCGCCTGGTCGTCGATCTGGGGGATCATCGCGTTCCCGATGGTCTGGGCGGTCTACACGATGATCCGCGGGCCCATCGTCGGCTGGTACCCCTACCCGTTCCTGAACCCCGCGCAGCCGGGGGGCTACGGGGCTGTTGCCGTCTACGTCGTGGCGATCGCGGGCTTCATCGGTCTGATGGGCTGCGCCGTGATCGCGCTGAGCCGAACACGCATCCTCGCCCGGTCGAAGTGAGGTAGCAACCACTCGGCCGGTCAGCCGGGCAGCTCCGCGGCATCCGGGTCGGGGGAGTCGGTGGCGGTCGCGTCGGTGACCAAGGCGGCGTCGCCCACCCAGCGCTCGAGCTCCGCGCCGCTCAGCACCGTGGGGCGCGAGCCCGCAGGGTCGTCGGGATCGTTGTCGTTGTCGTCGAGGAGTTCCGGATGCTCGGCGACGGCGATCGGCGAATCGCTCGCGAACACCACCACGTTGTCGATCGGCGGATGCCCGAACGGCTCCGTGTCGAGCACGACGGCGACGTGCTCGAACAGCGAGGCGAGGCTGGCCGCCTGCCCGCGGGCGTAGGAGAAGCCGCCGCCGTCGAGCAGGTTGACCGCCATGACGCCGCCCCGCGACATCCGCCGGGCGACCGCCGAATAGAACTCCACACTGGACACATGGGCCGAGACGCGTGCTGCGTCCCACAGGTCGACGACGGTGAACGGCACGTCCGCCCACCCGGTCGCGGTGGGGGCGCTCTCGGCGAGCGATCGCGCGTCGCCCCAGAGCATGGTCACGTCGGCGCCGTCGGGCAGCGGGAGCGCCGCCAGCACGGCTTCGCCGAGCGCCCGCTCGTACTCGACCACGAGCTGCGGCGAGCCGGGCCGGGTGGCGGCGAGGTAGCGGGGGAGCGTGAGCGCCCCGGCGCCCAGGTGCACCGTGCGCAGCGGCGCGCCGGCCGGGGCGGCGGCGTCGAGCATCCGGGCGATGTGACGCACGTAGGGGTAGTCGAGAAGCTCGGGATAGGCGAGCGAGACACGTGACTGGGGGATGCCGCCCACGATCAGTTCGTAGCTCTGGCTGCGCCGGTAGTACAAGACCAGCTCGGCCACGTGGTGGCCGAGATCGAGCGTGAAGGAGCGACGGTCGGCAAGCACCCGCACAGTCTAGGCGGGTAGTGTCGACGGGTGGCTCATCTCCTGGGCGCTGAGGCGCTCCATCTCGAATACCCCACCCGAGTCATCTTCGATTCCGTCACCCTGGGCCTGAACGAAGGCGATCGGGTGGGCATCGTCGGCCGCAACGGCGACGGCAAGTCGACGCTGCTGAAGCTCCTGGCGGGCCGCATCGAGCCCGACGGCGGCCGGGTCACCCGGCGCCGCGGTGTCACGCTCGGCATGCTCGACCAGGCCGACACCGTCGATCCGGCACTCACCGTGGCGGCAGCCGTGGTCGGAGACCTGGACGAGCACGTCTGGGCCGGCGACCCGAAGGTGCGCGACGTCATCGCGGGGCTCCTCGGCGACGTCGACTGGAACGCCGTGGTCGGTACGCTCTCCGGCGGTCAGCGCCGCCGCGTCGCCCTGGCGGCGCTGCTGGTCGGCGACTGGGACGTCATCTTCCTCGACGAGCCGACCAACCACCTCGACGTCGAGGGCATCGCCTGGCTCGCCGAGCACCTCAAACGCCGCTGGCCGGCGGGCAGCGGCGGCCTCGCCGTGGTCACCCACGACCGCTGGTTCCTCGACGAGGTCTCCACCGCCACCTGGGAGGTGCACGACCGCATCGTCGAACCCTTCGAGGGCGGCTACGCGGCCTACATCCTGCAGCGCGTCGAACGCGACCGGATGGCCGCCGCCAGTGAGTCGAAACGCCAGAACCTGCTGCGGAAGGAGCTCGCCTGGCTTCGCCGCGGTGCCCCGGCCCGCACCTCGAAGCCCAAGTTCCGTATGGATGCCGCGGCCGAACTCATCGCCGACGAACCGCCGCCCCGCGACGCCGTCTCGCTCACCCAGATGGCCACCGCGCGCCTCGGCAAAGACGTGGTCGACATCCTCGACGCCTCGGTCTCGTTCGACGACCGGGTGGTGCTGCAGGACGTCGAGTGGCGCATCGCCCCGGGCGAGCGCACGGGCATCCTGGGCGTGAACGGCGCCGGCAAGAGCACCCTGCTCGGGCTGGTCACGGGCACCGTGCACCCCACGACCGGTCGGGTCAAGCACGGCAAGACGGTGAAGATCGCGAGCCTCACCCAGCAGCTCGCCGAACTCGACGAGGTCTGGAACGACCGGGTGAGCGAGGTCATCGGCCGGCAGCGGAGTTCCTACATCGCGGGCGGCAAGGAGCTCACCCCCGGTCAGCTGCTCGAACGTCTCGGCTTCACCAGCGCACAGCTCTCCACCCCGGTCAAAGACCTGAGTGGTGGGCAGAAGCGACGGCTGCAGCTGCTGCTGATCCTGCTCGACGAGCCGAACGTGCTCATCCTCGACGAGCCCACGAACGACCTCGACACCGACATGCTCGCCGCCCTCGAAGACCTCCTCGACTCGTTCCCCGGCACCTTGCTCGTCGTGTCGCACGACCGGTACCTCATCGAACGCGTCACCGACCAGCAGTACGCGGTGCTCGACCACCGCTTCCGCCACCTCCCGGGCGGTCTCGAGCAATACCTCGCACTCCGCAAGGCCGGTGAGGCGTCGGCCGCCTCCGCATCCGCCCAGCAGAGAGCGACGGATGCGCGCACCGCGGCCGCCGCGAAGCCCGCCCTGAGCGGTGCCGAACTCCGCGCCGCCGAGAAGGAGCGCTCGTCGCTGGAGCGCCGGATCGAGAAGCTCACCGCACAGATCGACGCGCTGCACCACCGCATCGCCGAGCACGACCAGAGCGACTACCAGGGCCTCGGCGCCCTCACGGCCGAGCTCACCGACCTCGAGTCGCAGATCTCCACCCACGAGACCCGCTGGCTCGAGCTCGCCGAGTCCCTCGACTGAGCTCAGGCCATGTCGAGGGAGAGGCGGCGGAGGAGGGCCGCCAGACGTTCCTGGTCGGCCTTCGAGAGGCCGGCGAGCAACTCGGTCTCGGCGGCCACGAGGTGGGAGATCGCGGCATCCACCCGGTCACGGCCCTCGTCGGTCATCGAGACCAGCACACCACGCCCGTCGTTCGGATGGGTGCGCCGCTCGACGAGACCGCGCCGCACCATGCCGTCGATGCGGTTCGTCATGGTGCCGCTCGAGACATAGGTCTGCTCGAGCAGCGCCTTGGGGCTCAGCTCGTGCGGATGCCCGGCGCGCCGCAGCGCCGCCAGCACGTCGAACTCCCACGGCTCCAGGTCGGCCGTGGCGAAGGACGCCCGGCGGGTGCGCTCGAGCTGCTTCGCCAGCCGGGTGACCCGCGAGAGGATCTTCAGGGGCGAGAAGTCGAGCGTCGGATGCTCGCGCATCCATGCTTCGACGATCTCGTCGACCGAGTCCCGACTGTCCCTGACGCTCATCCCCCCATTATCCTCACCGGCGTGGCAGCGGGAGCGTGCGGGTCTGGCAAACTGGGTTACTGCCGGTTCCACCCGGTGATCCGCCTTGGTGTAATGGCAGCACGACAGCCTTTGGAGCTGTTAGGTCTAGGTTCGAGTCCTGGAGGCGGAGCGGTTTTGGGTTACGCCGTCCGGGCTTGGTCGGTTTTCC
>BADC01001046.1 GCA_000333435.1 Corynebacterium-like bacterium B27
AGCACCAGCAGTTCGAAGGCGACGCGGGGGTCGAGTGCTCGGGCGTCCTCCACCCACACAGCGAGGCCGATGACGGATGCGCCCAGCACCGGCCGATCGACGTACCCGCCGGGGAGCCGCAGACTCGCCAGCGTCCGGCCGCGCAGGCGGCGGGCGAAACGCATCCGTTCGTCGGCGCTCCCGGTGCCGTCGAGCACGAACGCGCTGAGCATCGCGGAGATGACGATGCGGTACCACGGGCTGGCGCGGTTGCGAGGCACGTCGAACGCATCCAGTGCGCGCAGGTACAGCACGCGGGCCTCGCCCGTCTCGCCGCGTGCTCGGAGCACCTCGGCGCGGCCCGCGAACCCGATCGCGGCGATGTCGATGCCCTCGGTCTGCCCGGGCTCGTCGACCAGGCGGTCGAAGAGTTCGCTCGCCTCGTCGAGGGCGCCGACCGCGACGGCGTTCGTGGCGATGGTCCATTCGAGCTGACGGATGTCTTCGATCGCGCCGATCTTCGCCAGCCCCGCGCGGGCCCGGCGCGACCAGCGCAGGGCCTCCTCCGGCTCGGCGCTCTGGCTGTACAGCGCGCCGAGCATCTGGCCGGCCATCGCCGCGCCCCAGGTCTCTTCGAGGCCGTCGGCCAATCGCACAGCGCTCCGGGCGAGGGTCACGGCTTCCGTCCGGCGGCCGAGGTTCTCGGCGGCGACGCTGCCCACGATGGCACCGAGCATGGCGGTGGGCCGGTCGTCGGAGGCGATGGCGCGCTCGATCTGTGCCATCATCGCTCGTTCGTCACCCGCGTTCAGGGCGATCCCGGCCATCATCCCCAGCCGGGGATCGGTCACCGGATGGGCTCGCACCACTTTCCGCAGTCGAGACAGCACCCGGACGGCGAATCGCAGGTCGCTGAGGATCGTCGTCATCGCGATGATGACGAGGGCGCCGATCAGGATGTTCGACGTCGCGGAATCGGCGGGCTCGAACATCCGGATGCTCTCGAAGACCGGTCTGCTGAACGCGATCACCTCGCTGTGCGCGCTGCGGAGCGACCAGTAGTAGCCGAGCAGCGCGAACACCGACACCACGACGTCGGAGCGGTCGGCGTCGATGGCGCGGCGCAGCGCGTCGATGAGGTTGTCCTCCTCGAGCGCGATCAGCGCGAAGGCCGCCACCTGCTCCCGGCCGTCGGTGCGGGGCCGCTGGTCGCGCGCGAAGCGGTCGGCCCAGTCGAACAGGGCCTCGCGCACGTCGGCCCGCATGCCGGCCTCGTCGAGCTGCAGTTGGCCGAACTCGCGAACGGTCTCGAGCATCCGGTAGCGGAGGCCGGTGGCCGGGCCGGTCTCGCGCATCATCACGAGGGACTGAGCTACGAGCCCGTCGAGCAAGTCGGGCACCTCGTCGGTGTCGCAGCCCAGCACGTGCGCGGCCGAGTCGGCGCCGAACCCGTCGGCGAACTCCGAGAGCCGGGCGAGAGCGTTCTGCTCGGCGGTGCTCAGCAGGTGCCAGCTCCACTCGATCACCGCGAGGAGAGTGCGGTGGCGTTCGGGCGCCGCGCGGTCGCCGCCGGTCAGCAGGGCGAAGCGATTGGAGAGCCGCCGCTCGATCTCGTCGATGGACATCGAGCGCACACGCGCCGCCGCGAGCTCGATGGCGAGTGGCAGGCCGTCGAGCCGCTGGCACAGCCGCGCCACGGCGTCGCGGGGGAGCGCCGCGTCGGGTCGGGCGGCGGTGGCGCGATCGAGGAACAGGCGGATGGCGGCGTCGTCGTCGGCTGCCGGCGCTCGGCCGTCGGCACGTGCACCGGCACCGGCACCGGCACCGGCGCCGAGTGGCGCGAGGGCGAAGACGCGTTCGCTCGAGATGGCGAGCGGGGTGCGGCTCGTGGTCAGGATGGTGAGTTCGGGCAGCTCGGCGGTGAGGGTCGAACTCCATTCGGCGGCGGCGTCGATGATGTGCTCGCAGTTGTCGAGAACGAGCAGAGCGGGTGCCTCGCCGAGCCGCGCCAGGATGCGCCCGTGCAGGTCGTCGCGCACCACCCGGTCACCGAGGCGCTTGCTGGTGGCGACCTCACGGATGCCCAGCGCCGACGCGAGCGCGAACACCACGTCGTCGGCGCTCCGCACACTCGCCAGCTCGACCACGGTCACGAGGTCGTAGTGCGCGAGTGCGCGGGTCGCGATCTCGTGCGCGACCCGGGTCTTGCCGAGGCCGCCCGGCCCCAGCACGGTGGTGACGCGAGCGGTGTCGAGCAGCCGCTCGATCTCGGCCAATGCCCTGTCGCGCCCGACAAGCGCGTTCGGCGCCGCCCGGATGGCGCGCCCCACCCCAAGCGGCCCGCTTCTTGTGCGGCCGGTGCTGGTGGCGGCGGTGGTGGTGCCCGCGTCCGTGGTGGTGGTGGTGGTGGCGGCGGTCGAGACCACCTCTTCGGCGGTCGTCGTGCCCGCGGCGTCCGCGGTCACTGCTGCGGGGCCGGGCGAAGTACTCGTCGTCACGTCGGCCGCAGACTCGACGTTGCGCGCTGCTGCCGCGTCCGCCGCTGCCGTCCGAATCCCGGTCGCCGGCTCAGCTGACGCGGTGCCGGCCGCACTCGCCGCCGGTGTGAGCGCATCCGCGGTGCTGCTGCCGCCGCCAGCGATCGTGCTTCGAGCGGCCGTGGCGGAGTGCGCCGGCCGGATCGCCGCCCCCGTCCCACCTTCCCGCGCGAGGAGGTCGAGGTTGAGCGACTGGAGTTCTCTGGCGGGGCTCGCACCGAACGCATCCTGAACCCGCTCACGGAACTCGGCGTAGACGCCGAGGGCGTCGGTGGGGCGCCCGAGAGCGTCGAGGGCGCGCATGAGCAACAGGTGCGCGCTGTCGTCGAACGGGGAGCGCTGGCAGAGCCGCTGGGCGAGCACTTCGGCATCGACGGCGCGGCCGAGCGCCAACGCGGCGAGCGCGAGGCTGGTCTCGAGTCCGTCGAGCGTGCGGCCGGCTCGTTCGGCGAGAGCGGAACCGAGCGGTTCCTGGTCGAGGTCGCTTCCGGGTTCGCCGCGCCAGAGCGAGATGGCGGCACGGGCGAGAGCGAGGGCGTCGTCGGCTCGCCCGCTGTCGAGCGTGGCGCGAACCGTGGCCAGTAGTCGTTCGGCCACGATGAGGTCGACCTCGATCGCCGCGCCGAGTCGATACCCCGAAGGAAGCGACTCGATGAGGTCGTCGCCGAACGCCGCACGGATGCGCGACACCTGCGTCTGCAGCGCGGCCCGCATCGCGCGGGGCGGTTCGTCGTGCCACACGTCGTCGACCAGTCGTTCCACCGACAACGGGTGCGGCGCGGCGAGAGCCAGCGCGGCCAGCAACGCCTTCGCGCGATGCCCGGCCGGCTCCAGCAGGGTGCCCTGGCCGGCGGCCACCGCGACCGCACCGAGCACCGCGACGCGCACGGGCGGCAGTGCGGCATCCGGAGTCGACATCACCCGCCAAATCCTAGCCAGTGTTGCTGCTCAGCAACCCGGTGCGCCAACCGCGACGACGCACGAGGCCGGGGTCAGCGAAGCTGCTTGCGCGACGAGATCTGACCGGTGTCGAAGCCGAGCAGGTGGAGCCCGCCGTGGAAGCGGGCGTGCTCGATCTTGATGCACCGATCCATCACGACGGTGAGGCCTTTCGACTCGCCGTACTCGGCGGCCTCCTGGTTCCAGATGCCGAGCTGCACCCACACCGTGGGCGCGCCCACCGCGATGACCTCGTCGATGACGGCGGGGATGTCGCTCGCGCGCCGGAACACGTCGACGATGTCGGGCACTTCCGGCAACGACGCCAGATCGGGGTAGGCCTTCTGCCCGAGGATCTCGTCGGCGTTCGGGTTCACGAAGTACACCCGGTAGTCGCTCGACTGCTGCAGGTAGGTGCCGACGAAGTAGCTCGAGCGTGCAGGGTTGGGTGACGCGCCGACGATCGCCACCGACTTGGCGTTGCGCAGGATGCGCAGCCGCTCCTTCGCCGACGGGCCGACCCAGGTGCGCTGCGACTTCAACAGCTTCGCCAGCGGCGAGTCGGCGGGGAGCTCGCAGGTGAGGCCGTTGGTGAGCTGGGTGGTGACGAGTTCGGTGGTCATTCTTCCTCCGCGCTGTTCACGCAGCGGTCGCGGTTGCGAGCGCTTGATCGAGATCGTAGATGATGTCGTCAGGGTCTTCGATGCCGACGCTGAGCCGCACGAGCCCCGGCAGCACGCCGCCGTCGATGAGTTGCTGCTCGGTGAGCTGAGCGTGCGTGGTCGATGCCGGGTGGATCACCAGGGTCTTCGCGTCGCCGATGTTCGCCAGGTGACTGGCGAGTTCGACCGATTCGATGAAGCGACGCCCAGCATCCCGCCCGCCCTTCACACCGAAGCTGAAGACGGAGCCGGGCCCGAGCGGCAGGTACTTCGCTGCCCGCTCGTGGTGCGGATGCGCGGCCAGACCCGCCCAGTTGACGTACTCCACCCGCGGGTCGCCATCGAGCCACTCCGCGACGAGCCGGGCGTTGTCGACGTGTGCCTGCATGCGGAAGGGCAGGGTCTCGACGCCCTGGGCCAGCAGGAAGGCGGAGTGGGGGGCCAGCACCGGCCCGATGTCGCGCAGCTGCTCGGCGCGCAGCCGGGTGAGGAACGCGTACTCACCGAAGTTGCCCGACCACTGCAGCCCGCCGTAGCTCGGCACGGGCTCACCGAACGCGGGGAAGCGGTCGCTGTGCCATTCGAAGCGACCCGACTCCACCACGACTCCACCGAGGGTCGTGCCGTGCCCGCCGAGGAACTTGGTGGCCGAGTGGATGACGACGTCGGCGCCCCACTCGATGGGCCGGCTGAGGTAGGGCGTGGCGATGGTGGAGTCGATGATGAGGGGGAGCCCGGCAGCGTGCGCGACGTCGGCGAGACCGGCGATGTCGGCGATCTCGCCGGACGGGTTGGCGACCGTCTCGGCGAAGATCAGCTTCGTGCGGTCGGTGACGGCGGCGGCGTAGTCGGCGGGATCGGAGGAGTTCACGAACGTCGTCTCGACGCCGAAGCGGCGGAGCGTGACGTCGAGCTGGGTGATCGACCCGCCGTAGAGGTTCGCGCTCGCAACGATGTGGTCGCCCGCCCCGGCGAGGGAGGCGAAGGTGATGAACTGTGCCGAGAGGCCACTGCTGGTGGCGACGGCGCCGAGGCCGCCCTCGAGGCTGGCGATCCGTTCCTCGAACGACGCGACCGTCGGGTTCGCGAGCCGGCTGTAGATGTTGCCGTACTTCTGCAGCGCGAAGCGGGCCGCCGCATCCGCCGTGTCGTCGAAGACGAACGCGCTCGACTGGTAGATGGGCAGGGCGCGGGCACCCGTCACGTTGTCGGGGATGTTGCCCGCGTGGATTGCCCGGGTGCGGAAGCCGTATTCGCGATCTGCCATGAATTCACCGTACTAGCCAGTGACACCGTGTTACGCGGTACCGACGCAGACCGTAACAACTCGCGCGTGCCCTCCGAATGTGGAGGACTGGACGGCGACGGATTCGCGGTGCACAGAACCTGACCAGGGTGCGGTGCCATACTCTCCACCAAGGCCGCGGAGCGGCCTCCGGACGAGGGCGCAGTACCCGGAGAGCGACAAGACTGACCACGAGGAGTGGACTGTCATGGCCTGGGTCGTTCTGATCGCATCCGGAATTCTCGAAGCCGTCTGGGCGACGGCGCTCGGCAAGTCGGCCGGTTTCACCAAACTGTGGCCGAGCCTCGTCTTCGCGGGCGGCCTGCTCGCCAGCATGGCCGGGCTCGCGTTCGCGTTGCGGAGCATTCCGGTCGGCACCGGGTATGCCGTGTGGGTGGGCATCGGCGCCGCGCTCACCGTGGGATACGGGATGGCGTTCGGTGGCGAAGCGTTCTCAGTCGTGAAGGTGCTGCTCGTGCTCGGTATCGTCGCGTGCGTCGTGGGACTCAAGCTGCTGCACTGACGCCCTGCTGAACTGACGCGCGGCTGTGCTGATACTCGGCCGCACCGGCCGGCCGGGTGTCGACCGGCCGGTGCAGGGCTTTCCGTCAGGCGCCTCTCCGGCGTCGGCGAACGATGATGCCCGCGACGCCGGCCGCGCCCAGTGCGGCGGCGAGCCCGGCCGGGAGAAGGTATCCCGACCCGGTCTGCGCGAGCGACGTCGGGTCGCCTGACGCGCGGGAGCCGCCGGACCCGACCGACCCAGCCGGGCTGGAGCTGTGCGTCGGCGTCGGCGCAGAGGTGGGCGTCGATGTCGCCGGCGGCGTGGCTGTCGGCGTCGGTGTAGCTGTCGGCGTCGGTGTGGGAGTGGGTCCTGCCGAGATGATCAGACCCGCTCCTTGCTCGCTGGAGTCGCCGAAGATGTTCGACGCGACGACGTTGAAGCCGAAGCTGCCGGTTCGGGTGGGCGTGCCGCTGATGACGCCGGTTGTCGCGTTGATCGACAGGCCGGGAGGAACGTTCCCCCGAAGCGAGAACGTGACCGGTTCGTAGCCGCTGGCGGTCACGGTGGCGGTGAACGCGACGCCGGTCTTCGCCGTGCCGCGAACGGGCGTGGACGTGACATCCGCCCCCAGTGCGATCCGGGAGACGATGGCAGGATCGCTGAGGCCGGCCGCGTAGACGACATCGGTGTTCGTCACGGCGAGCGCCGAGTAGTCCGAGCCGGGTGTGAGTGGCGCGATGGAGGGGACGAGTGCCCCGCCCGCCGCTGGTAGGAGCCCGACGGAACGCGCCGAGCGCAAGGTCACGAAGAGGTTGTCCCGCGCGTCGACGGCGATCTGGCCACCTCGCGACGGGAGGGGGATCGTGCGCGCCAGCGCGCCGGTCGCGTCGAACTCTTCGATGCGGTCGACGCCGGATTCGAGCACGAAGACATGGCCCGTCGAGCTCACGGCGAGATTCACCGGATCGCCGCCGGCCGCGAGGGTGGCGAACTTCTCGTCGACGACTCCGGATGCGCTCACGTGCGACACCGACAGATCCGCGTTGAGCGTGTAGAGGTCGCCCCCGGCGGTGCGCACGATGTCGAACGGCTCGGCTGCGGCCGCCAAGGATGCGTAGCTCCTCGTGACGACGCCCATGGCATCGATCTTGGAGACGGAGTCGCCGCCGAAGTTCGCGGTATAGATGGCGCCGTCAGCGGCGAGGGCCAGAGCCCTCGGTTCGGCACCCGTCGCGAGGGTCGCGTAGCTCAGCGTCACAGTGCCGTCGGGTGCGACGCGGGAGACGGCGTCGAGGCTGGAGGCGGCGCTGAAGAGCGTGCCGTCCGGCGTCGTCACCAGGTCACGCATGGCTGCGGTGGCGGGCAGAGCGGCCCAGGACGACGAGAGCGAGCCGGTCGGCCCGATCTTCGAGATCGTACTGCTCGCCCCGTTGAGCGAGTACAGATTCGAACTCGCATCGAGCACGATGGCTCTCGGCTGCGACCCCGCAGGAAGGGTCGCCAGCACGTTCGTGACCGCCGGAGCGCCGACGGCTGCGCCGGCCACCCCGATGAGCCCCGCGGCAGCGCTCAAAGTCACGATGGCGGTGAGTGGAAGAAGACGTTGTGACGATCGCATGTAGCCCCAAATCATGTAGCGAATAAACCTCAACTTACATGATCACGAGGAAATGTCATGAAATCAGCCGAGAATTCTCACGCCGATCAGTGAGAGCACCGCGATGAGGGCCCAGGAGGACAGGCCGACGATGAGCGCGCGCCAGCCGGTGCGGGCGAGCGCGCGGAAGCGGATGTTGGAGCCCAACGCGAACAGCGCCATGGCCAGCAGGATGGTCTGTCCGGTATCGGCAGCGCTGAGGACGGCCTCCGCGCCCGGGCCGGGGAGCAGCGGCACCAGGAAGGTGCGCGCGAGCACGGCCGCGATGAAACCGGCGATGAACAGCGGCACGATCGGGGGACGTTTGGCGGCGGGACGTTCGACGAAGTCGGGGTGGTCGGGGCCGAGCGCGGCATTGCGGGCATCGGCGCGGCGTTCCACCAGACCGACGATCGCGACCATCGGCGCCAGGGTGAGCACCCTCGTCAACTTCACGACCACCGCCGACGCCAGCGCCACCGGCCCCGCGATCTGGGCTGTCGCCACCACCTGACCGACGTCGTGCACGCTGAGCCCGACCCAGACGCCGAAGTCCTCCGCCGACAGACCGAGCGGGATGCGCAACACCGGCAGCACGAAGATCGCGAGGGTTCCGCAGAGGGTCACCAGCGCGATGGGGGTCGCCGTGTCCTCGTCCTTCGACCGCGTGACGGCGCTCATCGCGCCCACCGCGGAAGCGCCGCAGATCGAGAACCCCGCCGCGATGAGGATCGGCTGCGTGCCTGGCAGCCGAAGCAGTTTGCTGAGCAGGAGCGTCGCGCCGAAGGTGATCGTGACGATGAGCACGATCACGACGATCGCCTCCCAGCCGAGGCCGACGATGTCGACGAGACTGAGCTTCAACCCGAGCAACACGATCCCGATCCGCAGGAGCCGGCGCGCGGCGATCGCGAGGCCGGGCTTCAGAGCGCCGTCGAGGACACGCTGGGCGGCGGGGATCTGGCCGGCGATCATGCCGAGACCGACCGCTGCGGTGAGCATGGGCACAGCGGGAACCAGAAGGTGGATGCCGAACGCCAGCAGTGCTGCCGCGCCCGCCACCGCGACTCCGGCCAGCCACGGCACCCTCACACTCAGCGCCACGTGGGCAGCCAGTAGTGCATGCTGAGGAACCACGCGGGCACGGGCATCCCGACCCAGACCGGGTAGAAGAAGGCGGAGACCACCACGCACAGGCCGAGGAACACGCCGACGACAGTCAGGTTGCGGGTGCGGAGCCACCTCGGGTCGCCGCGCGAACCCAGCGCCAGCCCGATGACGAAGGTCAGCCCCAGGATCATGTAGGGCTCGAACGCGATCGTGTAGAACTGGAAGATCGTGCGGTTCGTGTAGAGCAACCACGGCAGGTACCCGGCCACCATGCCCATGAGCACGAGACCGACCTGCCACTCGCGCTTGCGCACCAGTCGGTAGACCAGATAGAACAGCGCCGCCGTGGCACACCACCAGATGATCGGGTTGGCGATCGAGGTGATGTTCTCGTAGCAGGTCTGGCCCCCGCACTGGCTCGGGTCGACCGACTGCACATACATCTGCGTCGGCCGCACCAGGAACAACCAGCTGAACGGGTTCGCCTGGTAAGGGTGGGGCGAGTGCTCATTGACGTGGTAGTTGTACACCGCCGCTTCGAGGTGCCAGAAGTTCTGGATCGACAGGGGCACCCAGGAGAGGGCGCCGGTCCATTCCCCGTTCGACGACTGCGCCCAGGTGCGGTACATCCCGCCGGAGGTCGCGAACCAGCCGATCCACGTCACGAGGTAGGCCGCGACGGCGGCCGGAACGAGGAGCAGGAAGGTCGCGGGCCCTTGCTTCAGCACTGCCGAGCTGAACCAGAACGCGATACCGAGCCGCCGCCTGGCGAGTGCGTCGACGACGATGAGATAGACACCGAACGCTGCCAGGAAGTAGAAGGCCGACCACTTCACGCCGGCACCGAACCCGAAGGCCAGTGCGGCCGCGAACAGCCATGGTCGCCACCACAGCACCGGACCCCACGCGGGTACCGCCCGCTCGCCCTCTGGCCCGGCTGGCCCGCTTCGCGCGGCGACCGCGGCGGCGAGGCGGACCGCGTGCCACTCTCGATCCATCAGGACGGCGCCGAAGCCGAGCAGGCAGAACAGCGCGAGGATGCCGTCGAGGATGCCCACGCGGCTCATCACGATGGCGTGCCCGTCGATCGCGAGCAGGAACCCCGCGATCGTGCCCAAGAGGGTCGACCGGAACAGCTTCGTGGCGATGAGCGTCGTCAGGAGCACGAGCAGGATGCCGCAGACGGCCACCGAGATGCGCCAGCCGAACGAGCTGTCGGCGCCGAACACGGCGAGGCCGAGCGCGATGATCCACTTGCCGAGGGGTGGATGCACCGCGAACGACGGGTTGGTGTGGAAGATGTTCGTGTCGCCCGCTGCGAACTGCTGGTCGGGGTTCGCCGGCCAGGACGCCTCGTAGCCGAGGTTCCAGGTCGTCCACGCATCCTTCACGTAGAAGGTCTCGTCGAAGACGATCGCATGCGGATGCGCCAGGTTCACCAGTCGGAGCACCGCTGCGAGCACCGTCACCGCGATGGGGCCGCCCCAGCGCCAGAGGCGCTCGCGGGCCGGGGTGTTGATCGTGCGCGCCCACCAGTCGTCCAGGCGCGAACCGACCGGTTCTGCCACCGCCGCGGTCGCGGGCGACGGCTCGGGCGGGGTCGTCACCTCTGTGCTCACCGGGCCATGCTAACGGGTGCGTCTGGCTGCCGATCGCGGCGCGGCGCGGTGCCGGTGTCAGACTGATGCCATGCTCATTCTCGCCGCGACGCCCATCGGCAACCTCAAGGATGCGTCGGTGCGATTGATCGAACTGCTCTCGGCGGCGACCGTCGTCGCTGCCGAGGACACCCGTGTCACGGCCAAGCTCCTGCGCGCGCTCGGGATCGAGAACAGGCCCCGGCTCATCCCCCTGCACGACCACAACGAGCGGGAGAAGTCGGCCGCCCTCGTCGAACTCGCGCGCGATGGCGACCTCGTCCTCCTGTCCGATGCCGGGATGCCGACGGTCTCCGATCCCGGCTACCACCTCGTGACCGCGGCCATCGATGCCGGCGTCGACGTCACGGTCGTTCCCGGGCCCTCGGCCGTCGTCACCGCTCTCGCCCTCTCGGGCCTGCCGACCGACCGGTTCACCTTCGAGGGCTTCCTGCCCCGCAAGCGCGGAGAGCGACTGCAGACGTTCCGATCGCTTGAACGGGAGCCGCGCACGATGGTCTTCTTCGAATCGCCGAACCGCTTGGCGGATGCCCTGACCGACCTCGCGGAGGCACTCGGCGCCGAACGCCGGGTGGTGGTGGTGCGCGAACTCACGAAGCTCTACGAGGAGGCGCGCCGGGGAACGGCGGCGGAACTGGCTGCGTGGGCGGCCGGCGGCGTGAAAGGCGAGATCTGCCTCGTCGTCGCGGGCGCCGTCGTGGCCGTCGCCGATCTGTCCCAGGCCGTCGGGGACGTGCTCGACCTCGTGGCCGACGGGGAGCGGATGAAGGACGCCGCGGCCGCGATCGCCGAGGCCACCGGCCTCAGTCGTCGGGAGCTCTATGAGGGCGCACTCGCGGCTCGCCGCAGCACACCCTGACGGCAGAGCGTCACACAGACATCGGGCGACGCCCCGGCCTTTAGGATGGTCACCATGTCCGACGGCTCCTCGTTCTACATCACCACGCCGATCTTCTACGTGAACGACGTGCCGCACATCGGGCACGCCTACACCGAGGTCGCCGCCGACGTGCTCGCCCGCTGGCACCGGCAGGCCGGCGACGACACCTGGTTCCTCACCGGCACCGACGAGCACGGCCAGAAGATCTTGCGCACGGCCACCGCCAACGGCATGAGCCCCAAGGAGTGGGCCGACAAGCTCGTCGCCGAGTCGTGGCAGCCGCTGCTCAACACGATCGACATCTCGAACGACGACTTCATCCGCACCACCGACGAGCGGCACGAGGTGAACGTGCAGCTCTTCCTGCAGCGCCTGTACGACGCGGGGTACATCTACACCGGAGAGTACGAGGGCTACTACTGCGTGGGCTGCGAGGAGTACAAGCAGCTCTCCGACCTCGAGGACGGCACCGGGCCCTACGAGGGTCAGCTGGTCTGCAAGATCCACTCCAAGCCGGTGGAGCTCCTCAAGGAGCGCAACTACTTCTTCCGCATGAGCGACTTCACCCAGCCGCTCCTCGACCTCTACGAGAAGCGGCCGGACTTCGTGCAGCCGGAGAGCGTGCGCAACGAGATCGTGCAGTTCGTCAAACGCGGCCTCACCGACCTCTCCATCTCGCGCCAGACCTTCGACTGGGGCATCAAGGTGCCGTGGGACGAGACGCACGTCGTCTACGTCTGGTTCGATGCGCTCCTGAACTACGCCACCGCGGCCGGCTACGGCTACGACGACGAGAAGTTCGCGCGCCTGTGGCCCGCCACCCACATCGTGGGCAAGGACATCGCGCGCTTCCACGCCGTGATCTGGCCGGCCATGCTGATGGCGGCGGGCCTCGAGGTGCCGAAGCAGGTCTACGGCCACGGCTGGCTGCTCGTCGGCGGCGAGAAGATGTCGAAGTCGAAGCTCACCGGCATCGCTCCGGAGCAGATCACCGACACCTTCGGTCTGATGCCTTCCGGTACTACTTCATGCGCGCCATCAACTTCGGCCAGGACGGCTCGTTCAGCTG
>BADC01001045.1 GCA_000333435.1 Corynebacterium-like bacterium B27
TATTGCCACGGGCCAACGAGAACCCATTCGATCGACTAGGCGGCCACCGGTGGGCATCAGGACCGCCGCTAGGACAGACGCGACGGTGATGAACTCCGGGAATGTCGCGCGTCCCCAGCCCAGGGTCTTGGAAACGGGTTCCAGAAAGACTGGAAAGG
>BADC01001044.1 GCA_000333435.1 Corynebacterium-like bacterium B27
CCGGACCGGTCGAGCGCTTTCAACACCAGGATGCTCGCCTCCGGCGCGACCTCATGCACCAGTTCCGCCATGTGCGAACCGTGTCCCCCGTCGGCGTCGAGCCCCCATAGCCCAATTGGCAGAGGCAGACGACTTAAAATCGTCACAGTGAGGGTTCGAGTCCCTCTGGGGGTACCGACGAATGGTTGCCGCAGATCCGCTTATTTCCGCGGAAACGAGCTGATTCTGGCCCCGGCCAGTTCGGGTTCTGCCCACGTTTTGCCCACATGTGAAGCGTTCCGTGCGTCATCGAGGGCGTCTCCAACCGCGTCGAGGTCATCGTCGAACAGATCGGCATAGGTGTCCAAGGTCATGGCGGCCGAGGCATGTCCGAGAATCCGCTGGAGAGCCTTCACGTTCGCGCCGGCGGAGACGGCGAGGCTGGCGGCGGTGTGTCGTAGATCGTGCAGAGTGAGTTTGGGAAACGATTCGTCAGCACGTTGAGCCCGCGCGATGGCGGATCGATACCACCCGTCACGTGTCGAGGGGGTCAGCGTGTACTGGTCTCCATTCCCGAACACCAACTGCTCGCGACGCTTTCCCTCGCACAGCTGCGCCAACGGCTGGATGAGGAACTTCGGAAACGGCACGCTCCGCGCTTCATGACTCTTCGGAGATCCGACGATGATCTTTCCGCCGATGAGCACGGCGTTCTCGCGGACCTGGAGCCGGCGGCGCAGCGCGTCGACGTCGCGGACTCTGAGTGCCGTCGCCTCACCCCATCGAAGACCCGTGTACGCCAGGACGCGCACGAGCGTGCCGTTCGACTTCGATGCTTGGGCGAGGAGCTCGACCTGCTCGTGTGACAGGTACGGATGAGGCTTACNGATCTTCCCGAGAAGGTCCACGCCGCGGGCGGGGTTGGACGAGATTCGCGATCCTT
>BADC01001043.1 GCA_000333435.1 Corynebacterium-like bacterium B27
ATTCACCACTCCAAGAATTGGAGCCAATCAATTCTTGCGGAGAACTGTGAATGCGCAAACCAACCCTTGGCAGAACATATCCATCGCGTCCGCCATCTCCAGCAGCCGCACGCGGCGCATCTCGGCCTAATAAGAAAACAAATAATTCCAATTCATATATGAACATTTTTGCCTCCTTATTTCTTGAAAATGTGGAATTGGAATTAGTCCGCGTTGGAAGCCGCGTCGCGCGACGTTGGGCTATGGACGCGACCAAGCTGGTCAGAATAGAAACGTAGGCGCTCTGTCCTATTGAGCTACTCCAGTAAGAGCTGGGCCGGGACTCGAACCCGGGTCAACCTAGTTCTGTGGTCGCCCCTGGATTTGAACCAGAAGAGCCTACGCTCCGGCGCCCTCACGTGAAAGTTAGCACATCAACGCCGTGTTGTGATGAGGGGGCTCCTGAGGGTCCTCCCAACGTCACTGCGGTCGGAGAACGAGACCGCTAATACGTGCTGACACATACGGATCAGGCCCCGCTCCAACCCTCGAACCCCATACCTTCTACTGGTTTGGATTCCTAGCGGAACCACCCGTCGAGACCTCGGAGTCGACGTAGCGGCGCAGGGCGTCGCGCACGACGTCCGTGACAGTACGCCCCTCAGTTTCGGCCTTTCCTTTCGCGGCAAGGTATAAGTCCGTGGGGATTCGAAATCCTCGCATCGGTGTCTTTGGCTGATTTGGCACGAGACTAGTGTTGCACGGCATTATTGACTATTAATCATTTCTTCTTGACCAGGTGCTATAGCACCAACTAGCCTTGACCCATGACAGCCAACAGAACTGAGCTTATTGTCGGGATTCCCGACCAGCTCGAACGGACGGCTCGTCTTATTGCCGCGGCACGAGGCGAGGACATCAATGCAGTGGTCTGCGCGGCCCTGCGCGAGTACGTCGGGGCGGTGC
>BADC01001042.1 GCA_000333435.1 Corynebacterium-like bacterium B27
ACATCCTGGATTCGCAGATCGCGGTCGGCTGCACCAAGAGCGCNGTCACGGGGCCGTACCCGCGGGAGCGGCTGCCCGGCCAGTTCCGCAACTGGACGGTGGAGAACTGTGTGCTCGATCTCTCCGGCAACAAGATGATCGAGTTCGGCGAGTGCGAGAACGGTCAGATCCGGAACAACGTGATGACGCGGTGCACCGACGGACCACAGGCGATCTTCCACAGCCGCAACATCCTGATCGAGGGCAACCGCGTGGGGTACACCGTGTCGGGCATCAACGTCACGGCGGGGAGCAACAACGTCACCATCATCGGCAATGTCGTCGAGGCCGAGCCGACCATCGCGACCACCGTGGTGAACCCGGCGCTCTACTTCCGCACCGAGGCGACGGCGTCGACCGACTACGTGCAGTCGGACATCCGCTCGATCGGCAACGTCTACCGCGATCGGTACACCACGAGCACGCACCTCGCGGCAAACGCGGACTCTTCTCCGCGTGGCCGCAGACCGGCGTACCGCTCGGGCTCCTGCTCTCCACCCTTGCGGTCAACCTCGTCAGCATCCCCGGTGACGAGGCGCTGGTGGAGTGGACCTGGCGCATCCCGTTCCTGGCCAGCATCGTGCTCGTGATCGTGGGGCTCGCCGTGCGCTTGAAGGTGCACGAGCCGACCGCCTTCAAGGACATGGTCGCAACCGGCGAGACCGTCAAGGTCCCTGTGCTGTACGTGCTCCGGCACTACCCCAAGCAGATCCTGATCGGCTTCGGTGCCCGCTTCAGCGAGAGCATCACCTTCAACGTCTACAACGCCTTCATCCTGACTTACACCACGACCGTGCTCGGTCTGTCGAGCAGCTACGCCCTGAACGGGCTCCTGATCGCCAGCGTGATCGGTTTCGTGCTCATCCCGCTGTCGGGCAGGATGTCCGATCGCTTCGGTCGGCGGCCGGTCTTCGGAATCGGAGCCGGCATCGCCCTGGTCACCGCGTTCCCGGTCTTCGCCCTGGTCGACAGCGGGGTGGCGGGCCTGATCTGGGTCGCGATCGTGCTCGGCTGGTCTCTCGGCGCCTGCACCATGTTCGGCGCGGAGGCGGCGTTCTTCGCCGAGCTGTTCCCCGCCAAGGTGCGCTACACGGGCATGTCGCTGGTGTACCAGCTCGGCGTGCTGCCGTCGGGTGCCGTCGCTCCCATCATCGCGATCTGGCTCGTCTCGATGTCGGGATCGTCGTGGCCGGTGGCCGTCTACGTCATGGTCGCAGCCGCCATCGCGCTCATCGCCCTGTTCTTCGCGAAAGAGACAGCCCACACCGAGCCCGATGCCGAGCTCCACGCCCGTGCGGTGAAGGCCGGCGCCGACACCGACCTTCCCACGCCCGCCCGCTGACCCGCCGGCATCATCCACCAAGGAATCGACATGACCTCAACCACGCCCAAGGACGATGTTGG
>BADC01001041.1 GCA_000333435.1 Corynebacterium-like bacterium B27
CTGCAGCCGGGCGACAAGATGGCCGGCCGTCACGGCAACAAGGGCGTCATCTCGCGCATCCTGCCGAACGAGGACATGCCGTTCCTGGAGGACGGCACCCACGTCGACATCGTGCTGAACCCGCTGGGCGTGCCGTCGCGCATGAACGTCGG
>BADC01001040.1 GCA_000333435.1 Corynebacterium-like bacterium B27
CGATACGCTGCGCCACGATCCGGGCTTCAAACTTGCGCTCGGCAAGCTGCCGGGCGAAGCGTTCGGGCTGGCGAGCCAGCCGACCATGAGCCGCTGGGAGAATGCGCCGACCTCGCGTGAGTTGTTCCGGCTGACCGGAACGCTGGTCGACCTCTATTGCGCGAGCTACCCCAGGCCGCCGGCGGCCGTGACTCTCGACATCGATGATACCGTCGACGTGGTCCACGGCGCGCAGCAACTCTCCTTCTGGAACGGTCACTATGGCGAGCGCTGCTTCCTGCCGATCCATGTCTATGACACCGCGACCGGGCGACCGGTGGCGATGCTGCTGCGCACCGGCAAGACGCCATCGGGCCAGGAAGTCGCCGGCCATGTTCGCCGGCTCGTGCGACGTATCCGCCGCCATTGGCCGGACACCCGGATCACTCTGCGCGGCGACGGTCACTACGGCCGACCAGAGCCGATGGCCTGGTGCGAGGCGAACGGCATCGACTATATCTTCGGCCTGCCGGGCAATCGACGCTCCACGCTGATCCCATCATCGTCATTGGCCGTGGATGCGCCGAGCACACTCACGTCGGCGGAACTCAGGCGCTGCCCGTCGTGGATGCAATGCGCCTCGAGTCGGTAGGCATCGATCTCACCCTCGACGAAGGTCGTGACGGTCAGTCGCGGAGCGTCGTACTCGTCGATCGCATCGAGACTGACGAAGCCGAGGCGGAGCATCCAGCCCCCGTCGATCGCGAAACGCTGTTCGCCCTCGAGCGCGACCGCACTCAGCGAGCCGCGGTGCAGGAGTTCGTCGACACCGTCCAAGTCTGACCGGAGGCGCAGTGAGAAGCCCACCGTCCCCGCCCCCGGCAGGTCTTCGCCATCGACCTGACGACGAAGATCGACCACCGTCGTCTCGCTCGCCGCCAACTCGGGAAGCCGGACGGAGCATGGCATCAGTCTGACACCGGCACCGCGCCGCGCCGCGATCGGCAGCCAGACGCACCCGTTAGCATGGCCCGGTGAGCACAGAGGTGACGACCCCGCCCGAGCCGTCGCCCGCGACCGCGGCGGTGGCAGAACCGGTCGGTTCGCGCCTGGACGACTGGTGGGCGCGCACGATCAACACCCCGGCCCGCGAGCGCCTCTGGCGCTGGGGCGGCCCCATCGCGGTGACGGTGCTCGCAGCGGTGCTCCGACTGGTGAACCTGGCGCATCCGCATGCGATCGTCTTCGACGAGACCTTCTACGTGAAGGATGCGTGGACGACCTGGAACCTCGGCTACGAGGCGTCCTGGCCGGCGAACCCCGACCAGCAGTTCGCAGCGGGCGACACGAACATCTTCCACACCAACCCGTCGTTCGCGGTGCATCCACCCCTCGGCAAGTGGATCATCGCGCTCGGCCTCGCCGTGTTCGGCGCCGACAGCTCGTTCGGCTGGCGCATCTCGGTGGCCGTCTGCGGCATCCTGCTCGTGCTCCTGACGACGCTCATCGCCACGAAGCTGTTCCGGTCGACCCTCTTGGGCACGATCGCGGGGTTCCTGCTCGCGATCGACGGGCACGCCATCGTGATGAGCCGCGTGGGCATCCTCGACGGCATCCTCGCGCTGTTCTGCCTGCTCGGCTTCGGCGCCGTCCTGATGGAT
>BADC01001039.1 GCA_000333435.1 Corynebacterium-like bacterium B27
CCTCATCCCGGTGAACGAGTACTCCCAGAAGATCCAGCCGCGGATCGCTTCCGACACCCTGCCCGACATCGCGCTGGTGAAGGCCGACGGCAGCCTCCTGAGCGGAACCTGGTCGCCGGTGCCGGACGGCCTGGTCGATGAGAGCGACTTCTTCCCCGGCACGCTGGCACTCGGCCAGATCGACGGCACGCAGTACCTGGTGCCCTGGTACAACAACGTGCGACTCATCGTGTACCGCGCCGACCTGGCGAAGGCGGGCGGCGTGCAGGCACCGGAGACCTGGCAGGACTGGGTGCCGTTCCTGGAGGGCCTCCGCGCCGGCGGCGCAGCACAGCCCTTCGGCAGCGACGTCTCCTGGGGCAGCGAGACCGGCCTGTTCCTTTCGACCCTCGGGCTGAGTGCGGGAGCCCAGCTGCTCTCCGACGACGGCACGGAGTGGCAGATGGACACGCCGGAGATGCACGCCGCCCTGGAGCAGTACCGCGACCTGTTCCAAGACGGGCTCACCTCCCCCGACGGTCCCGCCTTCCTCGACCAGGTGTCGACGTTCATCTCCGGCCAGGTCGGCTCCCTCGTCACCGGACCGTGGGTGCTGACCCAGCTCAAGCAGGCGGCCGGCGAGCAGTGGGTCGACGAGCACCTCGGGGTCTCGGTGCTGCCGGCCGGCCCGGGCGGAAGCATCGGGACGCTGGTCGGTGGCGGATGGACGGTCTCCGAGTCCTCCGACAACGCCGACTCCGCGTGGAAGGTCGTGCGCTACCTCGGCCAGGTCGACACCGAATTGGAGCAGTACGCCGGGTTCGGCAGCCTTCCGCCGCGCACCTCCGCCTGGGAGAAGGGCGGGCTCACGAGCGACCCGTACCTCGAGCCGTTCTTCACCCAGATGGCCACGGCCGGCGCATCGCCGAGCGTCTCGACCTGGGACCAGATCACCAAGATGCTCGGTGGTCAGGCCGAGAAACTGATCCGCGGCGGAGCCTCCGTCGACGACGTGCTCGCCGAGGCCCAGTCGCAGGCGAACAGCATCGGCGTCGGACGGTAGTCGATGCTCCAGTCCCACCGACCCCTGCTGGGAGCGCCGGCCCGCCGGCGCTCCCAGCGGGGCGTGACGGGCCGGCAGAACTCCGCCGGCTGGATACTCAGCCTGCCGTTCATCGCGGTGTTCCTCACCTTCACGGCGGCCCCCATCCTCATCTCACTCGTGGTCGGGTTCACCGACATGCGCTCGACCGATCTCCGCAACCCGTTCCAGGTGAGCTTCGTGGGGCTGGCGAACTTCGTCGAGCTGTTCGGCGATCAGCGGTTCCTGCGCTCCATCGCGAACACGGCGATCTACGTGGTGGTCGGGGTGCCGATCACCCTCGTCATCGGCTTCCTCCTCGCGGTCGCCCTGAACAGCGGCATCCCCAAGTTCCGCCGCTTCTTCCGCGCCGCGTTCTACGTGCCCGTCGTCACCAACATCGTGGCCGTCGCCACCATCTGGCAGTACGCCTTCAACGCCCGGGGCCCGGTCAACTCGATGCTCGAACTCGTCGGCATCACGGGGCCCAACTGGCTCGGCGATCCCTCGGTCGCGCTGGCCGTCATCCTCCTGCTCGGCATCTGGCTGAACTTCGGGACGGCGATGGTGCTGTACCTGGCCGGTCTCCAGGCCATCCCCGAGGATGTCTACGAAGCGGCCGCCCTCGACGGCGCCGGCCGATGGCGCACCCTCGTCTCCATCACCTGGCCGATGTTGCGGCCCACGACACTGCTCGTGTCGGTGCTGCTGTGCATCTTCTTCCTGCAGGTGTTCGAGGTGCCCTACCTCCTCACCGACGGCGGACCGCTCGACTCGACGGTGACGCTCGGACTGTTCACCTTCGATCAGTTCGGGTTCGGCAACCTGGGCCTGGCCGCCGCTTCCTCCTACGTCATGGTGCTGATCGTCGCCGTCCTGAGCGTCGTGCAGTTCCGCCTCCTGAGAAACAAGGACCGATGAGCGCGACGACATCGACTCGAAAACTCGCCTCCGGCTTCCGCGTCGGGGCGCTCTACGCCGTCCTCTGCGTGGCTCTCGTGGTGGTGCTGGCGCCCTTCCTCTGGGTGCTCGCCGGCGCCTTCCGGAGCACGGGCGAGATTCTCGCCGATCCGGGCGCGTGGTTCCCGAGCAATCCGACGTTCGAGAACTTCTCGGCCCTGCTCGCCGACGGAAGCTTCCTCGGCTACGGACTGAACTCCGTCATCGTGGCCGCGGCCGTCGTGCTCGGCAACGTGGTGCTCGCCTCGATGGTGGGGTACGCCCTGGCCAAGCTGAACTTCTCCGGCAAGCGGATCGTGTTCGGCGCCATCCTGGCGTCGATGATGATCCCGTTCACCGCCATCTTCGTGCCGCAATTCGTGGTGGTCGCCAAACTCGGACTCATCGACACGCTGGCCGGCATCGCGTTGCCGATGCTCGTCCTGCCCCTCCAGGTCTTCATCATGCGGCAGTTCGCCGAGTCGATCCCGGACGAGTTGTTCGAGGCGGCGCGGCTGGACGGCGCCGGGGAGTTCCGCCTGTTCCGCACCATCTTCCTGCCGCTGTCGCGCCCGGCGATCGCCACCCAGGCCCTGCTGGCCTTCCTCGCCTCCTGGAACGGCTTCCTCTGGCCGCTGATCGTCGCCCAGACCTCCGATCGCTACACCCGAGCTGCCGCTCGGCTCGGCGCGCCTGCGTGGTGTGCCGGCCGAACTCGCACGGGCGGTGGAGAACATCGCCACGCTGCCGCTGCTGGTCGAATTGGCGGATGCCTATGCCGCCGAGAAGCTGCGGCGCGGCTACGTGGAGTACTCCGATCAGATCGCGCTCGCACTCGCGATCGTCGAGGGGACGCCTCGGGTCGGCGCCGACTACCGCGACCGGTACCGGGTGGTGTTGCTCGACGAGTACCAGGACACGAGTGTCGTGCAGACCCGACGCTCTCGGCGT
>BADC01001038.1 GCA_000333435.1 Corynebacterium-like bacterium B27
ATCATCATCGTGAGCCCCACCACCGTACGGTTCGGGTAGTCGCGGATGAGCACGCTGGCGATCTTCTTGAACGGGATGCGGTCGAGTGGCTGCACCTCGATCGACTGGTCCTCGGGCACCGGGTCGAGCTTCTTGCCCGACTCCTTCTCCACCCGGGCCTCGATGTCGTCGACCGTCTTCTCGGCGACATCCTCTTTGCCGTGCGTCATCAGCCAGCGCGGGCTCTCCGGGATGTGCCGTCGCATGTAGATCATCACCAGACCGAGTACCGGGCCGATGAAGAACGCGAGCCGCCAGCCGATGTTCTCGGCGAAGTTGTCGGGGTTCAGGAAGAACAGGTTCGCCACCGAGCCGAGCGCGGCGCCGGCCCAGTAGGTGCCGTTGATGGCGATGTCGACCCGGCCGCGGTAGTGGCTCGGGATGAGCTCGTCGATGGCCGAGTTGATGGCGGCGTACTCACCGCCGATGCCGAGGCCGGCGATGAACCGCATCACGAACAGGAACTCCATGTTCGGCGAGAAGCCCGCCGCCGCCGAACCCACGAGGTAGATGGCGAGGGTGATGATGAACAGCTTCTTGCGGCCCCATTTGTCGGAGAGCCGGCCGAACACGAGTGCGCCGACGACCTGCCCGACGAGGTAGATGGTCCCGGCGAGCCCGACCTGGGCCGAGTCCATCTCGAGCGACTTCTGGAACCCGTTCGAGGCGATGATCTGGATCTCGAGTCCGTCGAGGATCCACGACACCCCGAGCCCGAACACGACCATCCAGTGGAACCTCGTCCACGGCAACCGGTCCATCCTCGCCGGGACCAGGCTTCGGACGCTCTTGGGCGAGGACGCCCCCTGCGCCGTATCGGTCTTGTCTGCCACGTCGCACCTCCATATCGCCGGTCGTTCGGTTCGAGCGGAAGCGGGCGACGCCGGCGGCGCGATCGAACGTACGCCTTCGTCAACGATTTCGCATGCGCATTCGGCCCGGCTTCCCCTAAGAGTCGGAACTGTCGTCGACGACACTTCGGGGGAGGGTGGCAGGTTCGTCAGAGCCTGTTCGGGCAGCGGTGGCTGCGGTGGGTGCTCGCGGTGGTGGTGGTCGCGCTCGCCGTCGCGGTGGTGGTGCAGGCGACGCCCTGGCCGGCGGCGCTGCTCATCCGCAGCGTCTTCGCCAAGGGAGCCGCCGACACCGTCGCCGAGATGACACCGTACGCGCCGTCGACCGGTGTGGATGCGCTCGGCGACTTCGCGTATGCCGACGGCTCCCCCGACACCACCTTGGCCGCCTACTCGCCCACCGGCGGCGGCGACGCCTTGCCCACGGTGGTGTGGATTCACGGTGGCGCCTGGATCTCGGGGCAGGCAAGCAACGTCGAGCCCTACCTCCAGATCCTCGCCGCACGGGGCTACACCACGATCGCCCTGAACTACACCGTCGGCCCCGAGGCGACCTACCCCGCGGCGGTCACCCAGCTCAACACGGCGCTCGGCTACATCGTCGATCACGCCGGCGAGCTGCGCGTCGACCCCGACCGCATCGTGCTCGCGGGCGATTCCGCCGGCGCTCAGCTGGCCAGTCAGCTCGGCGCACTGATCACCAACCCGCAGTACGCGGGGCTGCTCGGCATCACTCCCGCCCTCGCTCCCGAGAACGTGCGGGGCATGGTGCTCAACTGCGGCGTGTACGACCTGCAGCGGATGGCCGATCTCACCGGCATCGCATCCTGGGGCTTCAAGACCGCGCTGTGGGCCTACACCGGCACGAAGGACTGGTCGGCGACCTACGCCGGCTCGACCATGTCGACCATCGACTTCGTCACGAGCGATTTCCCGCCCACCTACATCAGCGGCGGCAACGGCGACGACCTCACCTGGCTGCAGTCGGTGCCGATGGCGCAGCGCCTGCAGTCGCTCGACGTTCCGGTGACGCCGGTGTTCTGGCCGCACGACCACGAGCCCGCGCTGCCGCACGAATACCAGTTCCATCTCGACTACGCGGATGCGCAGAGCGCACTGGAGGACACCGTCGCGTTCCTCGACGAGGTCACCTCGAATCCGTAATTACGCTACGATCGCCCTAAATTCCATCACAGGAGGGGCCGCGCGTCGTGAGAGCAGTCATGGTCATGTTCGACACGTTGAACCGGCGGTACCTGCCGGCCTACGGGGGAGCGGATGAGCTGCCGAACTTCTCCCGGCTGCAGGCCCGGTCGGTGACGTTCGACCGCTGTTACGCGGGTTCGATGCCGTGCATGCCGGCGCGGCGCGAGCTGCACACCGGGCGGTACAACTTCCTGCATCGCGCCTGGGGGCCGCTCGAGCCGTTCGACGACTCGGTCCCGGCCCTCCTCGGCGCGGCCGGCGTGTACACGCACCTGGTGACCGACCACAAGCACTACTGGGGCGACGGCGGAGCGACCTACCACGGCCGGTTCCGGTCGTACGAGTTCATCCGCGGGCAGGAGGGCGACACCTGGAAGGGGATCGTGCGCGACCCCGAGCCGGTCGCGGGTTCGCGCGGCGGCACCCTCTGGCGGCACGATCAGATCAACCGCCGTTACACGGCCCGCGAAGAGGATCACCCGCAGACGCTCACCTTCGACGCCGGGCTCGAGTTCATCTCCGCCAACCACGGCGACGACCGCTGGTTCCTCCAGTTGGAGGGTTTCGACCCGCACGAGCCGTTCACGGCCGCCGCGCGTTTCCGCAGCAGCGATGCCGACGCATCCGGCGCATCCGGCACCGACCCGGCGAACGACTGGCCGAGCTACAAGCGCGTCTCCGACGACGACCCCTCGCTCGACTACACGAGCGCCTACCGCGCGCTGGTGCGGCAGTGCGACGATTCGCTCGGCCGCGTCCTCGACGCCTTCGACGAGTTCGGGCTCTGGGACGACACGATGCTCATCGTCTGCACCGACCACGGCCTGCTGCTCGGCGAGCACGAGTGGTGGGGCAAGATGGTGCAGCCCTGGTACGAGGAGAACATCCACGTGCCCCTGTTCGTCTGGGACCCCAGGCACGGCGGCGCCGGACAGCGCTTCGACGGCCTGGTGCAGACCATCGATCTCGGCCCCACCCTGCTCGAGTTCTTCGACGTGCCACTCACAGCCGACATGCAAGGGCGGCCGATCGGTCCGATGCTCGGCGAGCGGGAATCGGCCCCGGCGCACGACGTCGCCCTGTTCGGCAACCACGGCGGCCACGTGAACGTCACCGACGGCCGCTACGTCTACATGCGCTCGTCGGCCACCCGCGAGAACCAGCCGCTCGCCGAGTACACGCTGATGCCCACCCGCCTGCAGGGGGCGTTCACCACCGCGGAGCTCGCGCGCGCCGAGCTCGTCGAACCACTGCCCTTCACCAAGGGAGCACCCGTGCTGCGCATCCCGGCCGTGTCGACCGGGAGCCCGTGGGTGTTCGGCACCTTGCTCTTCGATCTGCAGGACGATCCGCAGCAGCTCTCGCCGCTCGACGACGACGAGCTCGAACTCCGGATGCTCGGTCTCCTCGTCGAAGCGATGCGCGACACCGATGCCCCGGCCGAGCAGTTCACGCGCCTCGGGCTCCCGATCGACGGCCCGTTCGGCCCGAGCACCTGG
>BADC01001037.1 GCA_000333435.1 Corynebacterium-like bacterium B27
CGACTACACCGACGAGGACGACCTGCTCATCGTGGGCGTGCTCCGCGGTGCCGTGATGGTGATGGCCGATCTGGCGCGCGCCCTGCGCATCCACCTCACCATGGACTGGATGGCCGTGTCGTCGTACGGCGCGAGCACGCAGTCCAGCGGCGTGGTGCGCATCCTGAAAGACCTCGACACCGACATCGCGGGCCGCAAGGTGCTGATCGTCGAGGACATAATCGACTCCGGGCTCACGCTCTCCTGGCTGCTGTCGAACCTCCGCACGCGAGGTGCCGAGTCGGTCGAGATCTGCGCGCTGCTGCGCAAGCCCGAGGCGGTCAAGGTCGAGCTCGACGTGAAGTACGTTGGCGTCGACATCCCGAACGCATTCGTGGTGGGATACGGGCTCGACTACGCCGAGAAGTACCGCAACCTGCGCTCCATCGGCGTGCTCTCCCCGCACGTCTATTCCTAGGGCGCGTTCTCGTTACGCCCACGGGGAACATGGAGGCGCCGTCCAGCGCCCGGCAGGTACTGTTGCAGCACGACTAAAGCACCCGTGTCGACCACTCGGCACCGAAGCGATGAAGAGACATGAACGCGAAACGCATCTTCCGATCTCCCATTCCGTACATCCTCCTGGGTGCCATCGCGCTGTGGATCGGTTTCAGCCTGCTGACGGGCGGCGGGTTCCAGCAGGTCACGACGCAGCAGGGGCTCGGTTTCCTCTCGAGCGGCAAGGTCTCCGAGGCCACCATCATCGACGGTGAGCAGCGGGTCGACCTCACGCTCACGAACCCCGACGACNAGTACGGCTCGAAGGTGCAGTTCTACTACGTCACGCCGCGTGGCCCCGAGGTCGTGCAGGCGGTGACGGATGCGAATCGGGCCGACGGCTACNACGACCAGGTTCCGCAGCCCAACTGGTTGCTGTCGG
>BADC01001036.1 GCA_000333435.1 Corynebacterium-like bacterium B27
CCCGACGCGGATGCGCATGAGAAACGCAGCAACTCGAACTCGGTCGCCGTGAGCTCGATCGGCTCGCCGGCCCGGAACACCTCGTGGCTGTCCTCGTTCAGCTCGAGGTCGCCGACGGTGACGACCGGGTCGTCGGCGTCTGCCACGACGAGGGTGGAGCGGCGGATGAGACCGCGCAGCCGCGCCACGAGCTCCTCGAGGCTGAACGGTTTCGTCACGTAGTCGTCGCCCCCGGCGGTGAGGCCCGCGATGCGGTCGTCGAGGGCATCCTTCGCGGTGAGGAAGAGGACCGGGGTCTCGTGACCGTCGCTGCGCACCCGCTGCAGCACCTGCAGGCCGTCGATGTCGGGGAGCATGACGTCGAGCACGATCACGTCGGGGCGGAACTCGCGCGCGATCGTGATGGCCTGGCGGCCCTCGCTCGCCGTCTTGACCTCCCAGCCCTCGTAACGCAGCGCCATCGAGAGCAGGTCGGTGAGGGTGTTCTCGTCGTCGACGACCAGGGCACGCACCGGCGAGCCGTCGGCACGGCGCAGCTTGGGCTGCTTCGCGGTGGCGGAGGAGGTGCCGGAGATGAGGGATCGGTCGATGGTCACTCTTCCAGTATTGATAGTCGGCTATGAGAAAGCTATGAGGCGTCGATACGACCGCTGTGAATCCCGGCACGCGTGCGCGGGGACGCGGCGCGTGGCGGGCAGCGATGTCGGCGCGACGAGGGACAATGGGTCGGTGACCGATCTCATGCTCTCCTTCCCCTGGGAGACCGACGACGATGTCGCGCCCGAGCCGGCACGGCCCGCGCACCTCGCGCGCGTCGTCGCGCAATCGACGAACCGGGTGGCCTGGCTGCGCGCCCGCAGTCGTGGCATCACGGCGACGGATGTCGCGCGGCTGTCGAGCGAGGGCGCGGTCGCGACGGTCGCGTGGGAGAAGCTGCACGGCACCGGCTTCACCGGCAACGCGTTCACCGACCACGGGCGGGCCCGCGAGCCCGCGATCGCCGCGTGGGTGCAGCAGGAGCACGCGATCGATCCGAGCTTCGCGCTCTTCCACGCCGAGCGCGAGCGACGACACCTGGCGACGCCCGACGGCATCCGGGTGGCCGCCGATGGCGCGCTCGAACTCGCCGAGATCAAGACGACCTCGAAGCCGTGGTCGCGCATCCCGCGCGGCTACCTCCGTCAGGTGTGGTGGCAGCAGTACGTCTTGGGTGCTGAACGCACGCTCGTGGTGTGGGAGCAGCATCGCGATTTCGTGCCGCTCGGCGAGGAGCCGCGGTGCCAGTGGGTCGATCGCGACGAGTCGCAGATCGAGCTGCTCGTGCGCCGGGCCGACCGGGTGCTGGCGTGGATGCGCGGCGAGCGATAGCGGTCGGCGCTCCGTGACACTGCTGCTGTTGCACGGGCTCGGCGGCGACCGCGCGCAGCCCCTGTCGTTGTTCGGCCCGATCGTGCCGCCCGGCACCCACGTGCTCGCCCCGGACGTGCGGGGTCATGGGGAACGCAACGAGACCGGCCCGGTGGCGGCCTTCACCCTCGACGCTCTCGCCGACGACATCGCCGCGCTCGTGACGAGGGCTCAGGGTGCGGAGGGGCACCGGGGCGAGCCGGTTACTGTCGTGGGCATCTCGATGGGAGCGCCGATCGCCCTGCGACTGGCCCTCCGCGGGCTGGTCGAGATCGACCGCGCGGTCTTCGTGCGCCCGTCGTTCACCGATGTGCCACTCCCCCACAACCTGCGCGCCTTCCCCGTCATCGGCGAGCTGCTCGCCGACCGCGGCCCGACCGCGGGCGAGGCGGCGTTCCTGCGCACCGAGCTCTACACCGAGACGCTCGCGGAGTCCCGGCTCGGGGCGGCCGGGCTCGTGCAGCAGTTCCGCACTCCGCGCGCGGCCGAGCGATCGGCGCGCCTGATCGAGATCCCGCGGTCGCCCGCGTTCGCCGACGGCGATGACCTCGGCGCGCTTGCGGACGAGCTCGATGTCGCGATCGCCTGGGCGCCGGTCGACCCCGTGCATCCGGTGTCGGTCGCGGAGCTGTGGATGGATGAGCTGGCCGGAGCCGCGAGCATTCCGCTCCCAGCCCGCGATGACGGCTACCCGCAGCACGTCGCTGCTACCCGCGCGGGTGTCGCCACCTGGCTCGGCTGGGCCTGAGACGAAACGCCCGGCGGTCCCGCGGTGTCGGCGTCTAATCGCCGACGGGAAGGGACGGGCCCCGTGGG
>BADC01001035.1 GCA_000333435.1 Corynebacterium-like bacterium B27
CGAGGAGATGATCAACTCCTACCGCGAGACGGCGTCGGCGCTCGAGGCGGCGCAGCGCCGGGTCGAGAACGAGTTGGTGACCGCGATCGCGAACGGCGTGCCGGCCGGCAACGAGCTCGATCAGTGGACCCGGACTCTGGGGGTCGAACAGCCGGGGCCGTGGTTCTCGTTCGCGATCGGCAGTGTTCGTGCCGCCGACCACGTGGAGGTGCTGCGATTGCGGCAGCGGATCGCGAGCGCGCTGCAGCCCTTCGTGAGCGGCCCACTGCTGTTCGGCGACATGGGCCGGCTGACCGTGGCACTCGCCCGGCCACGCGGGAGTGCCTCGGGCATCCGGGAGGCTCTGGGCCGGGCGATCGACGGATTCGAGTCGTCGGTCGAGTACGCGGTGGGGCTCGGCGGGGTGAGTGACGGCCTCGTCGCCGCGCACGAGTCGAGTCAGGAGGCGCGGGATGCGGTGGCCGTGGCCCTCAGCGGGGTGCGGTCGACCCGGGTCGTGCCGTTCGAGGACGTGTTGCTCGAGGTGCTGCTGGCGCGGGAGCCGAAACTCGCCACCCGGCTGGTCGACAGCCGCCTCGGGGCGCTCCGCGACCATCCGTACCTGATCGACACGGTGGAGGCCCTCGTGGCGTGCAATCACTCGCAATCGGCGGTGGCCAAGGCCCTGTTCGTGCACCCGAACACCGTGACGTACCGGATGCGTCGCATCCATCAGCTCACCGGCTTCGACCCCCTCGTGATGTCCGACTTCGTGCAGCTGGCGACTGCCCTGCTCTGGTTGCGCATGAACCCGATTGCCCCTTGACGTCGCTGCGCGGCGAGGATTAGCGTGCCTGCGTATCCACAATGTTTCAGCAACAAACTGAAACAACAGGCACAATTCAACGAGGAGTCCCGTGCGCACCGATCGAAATCCACCTCCTGTCCCTGAACGTCCCGTCTCCCGGCGAAGCCTCCTACTGGGCACCCTCGTCGGCGCCACCGCGGTTGCCGCCATCTCCGGCGGCCAAGGACTCACGCCGGCTGTCGGTACCGTGCCGCCCGCGAGCGGCCTGATCGATCCGGCTCTGACCGGGCAGCATCCGCGCCTCATCCTCGGCACGCGCGTCTCGGTGGCCGAGGTGCAGCGCCGCGCGGCCGCTCCCGCCTACGCCGGATTCGTCAGCACCATGCTCGGTTACGCGACCGCCCGCGCGGCCCTGCCCACCATCACCGGCGCCGGCACCGACGGGCAATGGCAGACGGTGTACTGGGGCATTCCCGAACTCGCGATGTCGTACATCATCACCGGGGACACGGCGTACTCCACCAAGCTCCGCAACTGGACGCTCTACGTGGCCGACCCGGCGAACTTCCCGGACTGGGGCATCGAGAACGGCGGCTCGATGTCGAACGCCGTCGCGCTCATCGCGGTCGCCATCGCCTACGACTGGTGCTACGAACTCTTCAGCGACACCGAGCGCACGATGATTCGCAACAAGCTCGCCCTGCAGGCCGATCGCCTCATCGCGCAGTTCTCGAACACCTCGATCGCGAACGACGCGTACTGGAAGAACGATCCCCAGCCGAACCACCGCCACTTCCGTATCGACGGTATCGTCACCGCGGCTGCCGCGATCCACGGCGACGGCGCGGCCGACAGCATGGAGAGCGACGACTACCGACTGGAGTTCGGCCGGAGCCAGCTGCGCCAGGTGCTCAGCTGGATCTCGCCGGACGGGTCGCAGCACGAGAGCATCACCTACGCCACCTACGGCAACGAGCACCTGGTGCGCGCCGTCGACGTGCTGGAATCGATCGGGAGCGGCGACCTCTGGGCGGAGCCCGAGATCCCGGGCATGGGCTCGTTCAAGATCGACGTCTCGCTGCCGACGAACGTCGGGCAGTTCTCCTACGGCGACACCGACGGATCGCTCTACTACTTCAACCCCTACCTCTGGCACATCGCTTCGAAGTACCAGGACACGCAGCTGCAGGAGTTCCTGCAGCGGCTGTACCAGTCGGGTCCGGCGGGGGTGAGCTCGTTCTTCTACAACGCCTGGAACCTGCTCTGGCACGACGACTCGCTCGCGGCGTCGGGGCTCGACGACCGGCAGACCACCCGGCTCTACCCCGACCTCGGCGTGCTCGCCTCCCGCTCCGACTGGAGCGCGACCGGTGTCTCCCTGCACCTCAAGGCGGGTGTGATGGGCGGCGTGCGGCTCAACGAGTGGCGCGACCGGCTGGGCCCGAACTCCCGCTACATCAACGTCGGTCACGACCACCCCGACGGCGGGCACTACAGCATGTCGTTCGGGGGAGCCATCTTCGGTGCGTACGCCCCCTACGGCGCCTACCTCACGAAGCAGACCAACACCGTGGTGGCCGGCGCCGACATCGGGCAGGCCGGCGAGCGGGCCTCCGGGTTCACCCAGCCCTACACCGACATGCGGGGGCGCGCGTCCATCCCCGCCGTCAGCGCTCTCGGCGCCGACACGGTCGTGGTGGCCGACACCTCGGGACTCTATGCCGCGCCGAGCACCTCGGGCATCACCCGCTCCCGGCGCACCATCGCCTACGTCGACCGGCAGGCCGCCATCGTGCTCGACGACGTCGTGGCCTCCTCGGCCAAGGACATCCACTCGCTGTTCCACAGCAAGGGCACGGCGTCGTCGGTGACGGGCGGCAGCGACATCGCGCAGACGGTCGGCTCCTCGACGGTCACCGCCCGGTACCTGCAGTCCTCGCCCGACTCCGGTGCCACCTTCACCAACGGTGCGGGCCTGCTCCCCGAGCTCGGCACGACCTGGCGCACCACGGTGCCCGGGGCGACCTCGGCGCACATCGCGACCGCGCTCGTGCCCCAGCGTTCGGCAGCGGATGCCGCGACCCTCGCCTCGTCGGTGAGCGGGAGCCAGTTCTCAGCCGACCTCACCCGCCCGAACCGCGTCGACACCGTGGCCATCGCCACCACCAGCGACGGCTACGGCGCCCTTTCGGCGGCCGGCGCATCGGGTAACGCACGGGCGCTGCTCGTGCGGAGCGAAGGCGCGACACCGGTGCCGACGAAGCTGACGGCCGTGGATGCGACGTTCGTGGAGTTCGTCGGTGCACGGGTGGAGGTGGCCGGCACCCGCCGCAACCTCCGGCTCGAGACCGACGGAACGGCGCTCACCGTTCAGGTCGATGCGGTGGCTCCGGGGGCGACTCCCGCGGCGAACCTGGTGCTCGGGCACCTGAACCCGGGACCGTTCAGCGTGACCGTCGACGGAACGCTCCGCGACTACTACACGGTGGGAGCGAACGGGCGGATCACGATCGCGCTCGAGCCGACGGCCGCACACACGCTCGTCTTCGACCTGCCCTGAACCGGTGCGGCGGGCCTGCCGTGTGCAGGCCCGCCGCGCTCAGGCCCGCCGCACTCAGGCGAGCACGGGCAGCAGCCGGTGGTCGACGGCGCCCTGCAACGGCTCCCCCCGGCCGTACCGGCCGAGCTCCGCCACCATGAACGCGCCGAGCGACGCGACCTCCGTGCCCTGCACCCCCGCCGCGTGCGGCGAGCAGAAGACGTTGGGCAGCTGCAGCAGGAGGTCGTCGGGCGCGAGCGGTTCGGGGTCGGTCACGTCGAGGATCGCATCGATGCGGCCGCTCGCGCACTCCGCCCGGAGCGCGTCGTGATCGACCAGCGCCCCGCGGGCCGTGTTGATCAGGGTGGCGCCGTCGCGCATCAGCGCCAGCCGCCGCGCGTCGATCATCAAGCGGGTCGCGGGCACATCGGGCGCGTGCAACGACACGATGTCACTCGTGGCGCAGAGCTCGTCGAGCTCCAGCTGCCGGGCACCGAGCTCGGCGATCGACGCCGGGTCGGCCACGGGGTCGTACACCGCGACATCCCAGTCGTCGGCGACCAGGCGCTCGATCACGCCCCGGCCGATGGCGGATGCTCCCACGATCCCGACCCGTGTGCCCGGCCGCCCACGACGCCCGCGCACCGGGACGAACTCGCCGTGGCGGTACGCCTGCGCGAGCGGGAAGATGCGGTGCGTGGCGAGCGTGATCACGGCGACGGTGTACTCGATCACGGGCTGCGCGCCGAGCGCCGCCGCCGAGGTGACCACGAGACCCGAACGCCAGCCGGCGTCGAGCACGGTGCCCTTGACCGAGCCCGCGGCGTGGAAGACGGCGCGGAGCCGGGGAGCGCGGGCGATCAGCTCGGCGCCGATCGGCACGGCACCCCAACTGGTGATCAGCACCTCCGCCTCGGGCAGGCAGCCGGCGACCTGGTCGTCGAGGCTCGTCAGCGGGCGCGGGTCGAGCAGCTCGACCACCTGGTCCAGTTCGGCGCGCACCGCCGGCGGTAACACCTCACCCACGACGTCGCTCCACATCGACAGGAGCGCCTTGGGCCCGCGGGCGCTCATGCGGCGCTCCTCGACCGGACCCATTCGACAGCTCCGCAGGGCTGGGGGGCCCCGCCGCCCTCGTGGGCGTTGTAGGGGTACACCGCGATCTCCCTGGTCGGGCCGCCATAACGGGTTGAGGCGGCGAAGACCGTCCGCGGCGGACACAGGGCGTCCATCAGCCCCACCGAGACGAGCGCGGGCGCCTGCGCCCGCGTGACGAGGTTCGCCACATCGAAGTAGGCCAGGGTGTCGAGCACGTGCTGCTCCTGGTCGCGGTGCAGCATCAGGTACTGGATCAGCTCGGCGCAGCCGCCGGCGTTCTCGGAGGAGAGCGCGAGCGCCTCGGGGAAGTCGCACAGGAACGGCACATCGGCCACGACGCCGGCGAGGTCGCCGACGAGGCCCGCCGCCGCGAGTGCGATGCCCCCGCCCTGGCTGACGCCGGTCGTGAAGACGCGATCCGCGTCGACCTCGGGGAGGCTGCGGAGGGCGTCGACTGCGCGGACGGCGTCGACGAAGACCCGCCGGTAGTAGTAGGTGGCCGGCGAGGCGATGCCGCGGGTGAGCCAGCCCGCCGCCTCGGCACCCGTGCCGCCGTGCGGGTCGGGGGTCGCGCCCGCCGTCCAGGCGCCGCCCTGCCCGCGGGTGTCGACCGCGAGGTGGGCGAAGCCGGCCTGGGGCCAGAGGTGCGGCTCGTGCGCGAACCCGCGGCCGCCGCGGTAGCCGTGGAACTCCACCACCCCGGACAGTGGGCGGGTGTCGGTATGCACGGGAAGCCGCAGCCAGGCCCGGATGCGGTCACCGCCGAATCCGGCGAACGACAGGTCGAAGGTGCGGAGCCCCGGGAAGCCGAGGTCGACCTCCGTCAGCTGCACGTCGAGCTCGAAGGTACGGGCCTCGGCGAGGCTGTCGGCCCAGAACGGCTCGAAGTCGGCCGGGAACGTCAGCTCGGGGGAGTGAG
>BADC01001034.1 GCA_000333435.1 Corynebacterium-like bacterium B27
TCAAGACGAGCACGGGCTCGTTCGGGCCGAGAACGCAGCGGCGGGGTGCCCTCGCGGTGCAGCACCGACCCGTTGGTGGTGGCGAGGTCGACCACGAGCACGTGCCGGCCCTCGAGGCGCACCTCGAGGTGGTTGCGCGAGATGTCCTGCTCGGGGCTCGCGACCGTGATGAGGGTGGGCATTTGGTCGGCCTGCACGCGATTGGCGCGGGGGCGGCGGCCGATGATGATCGGGCGGTCGAGTTCGTGGGTCTCGCCGGTGTTGAGCACGATGCGTCCGAGCGAGCCGCTGGGCGCGGCGGGGGCGGCCGCCTGCGCGGCGCCGAGCCGGCGCATCGCCTCGAGTTCGGAGACGGTGACGGTGAGGCCGTCGTGGTCGTCGGTGCCGGCGGCGGCGGCCGGGGCCGGTGTGACGGCGGTGGCCCGGGTCGGCGGGGCCGCGGGGTCGGAACCGGCCGGCGCGGCGGGGGTCGCCGGGGGAACGGTGTGGCCGACCAGGTTCGCGCTGCTCGACGACGCACCCACTCCACCGAAGTCCGGGATGCTGTCGATGAGCCCCGAGCTGAGCGGCAGAGCGGCGCCGGCGGCGGTGGTCGGGGGTGGGGCGAACCCGCTGCCGGCGGGCGGCGGGGTCGCGCCGGGCGCCGAGGGTACGGACGCGGATCCGCCGTTCGCTGCAGCACCGGAGGGCGCGGCAGGGGAAGCGTCTGCCGCCCCGGAGCCGCCGACCGACTGCGCCGAGGCCGCGGCGGGCGGTGCGGATGCGGCCGCTTCCTCGTGCTCGTCGTCGTCGAGGTCGCGCACGGCGGCGTCCTCGACCGACTTCACCACGGTGACGCCCCACAGGTGGTCGTACGCGTCGTCGGGCAGTTCGTCGCGGGTGTACTCGAGCTCCTCGCCGACCGGGTCGCCCGCGGGCGCCTCGGCGGCGCGGTCGCCGGCGTCCTGAGCAGGTGGCGCGACCGGGTCGTCCGCCGCCGCGTCGCTCCCAGCTGCGTCGGCCGGCGCCGGCCGGACACCCCCTGCAGGATCTGCCGAGGCCTCCACCGCCGCATCCAGCGGCGGCGTGGGATCGAGGAACTCCTCCGGCAGCACCGTCTCCTCGGGCAGCACCGTCTCCTCGGGCACCCCGGTCTCGCCGGCGTCTCCCTCCTCTGGCGCTGCATGCCCACCGGCGGAGCCATCGTCGGTCGCGGAGGCGGCCGGCGCAGCCGCCACGTCATGTGTGGTGGCGGCACGGGCGGATGTCGGCGACGCGGACTCAGGGAGACCCGCGGTACCGGCGATCGCAGGGACACCCGCGGCACCAGCGGTGGAGGAGGTCGCGTCTGCGTGGGTGGGCGTCTCGGCACCGGCGGGCGCGGCTGCAGGCGCGGGTGCGGGCGCGGCCGGGGCGCCGTCGAGGCTCAGCGTCAGCGCCGCCAGCAGCACCACGCCGCTCGCGATCGGGAACCAGTCGCCGTCGGCCGGCACCGCCGGAGTCCGCACCGTCACCCGGTCGGCCGACGCGACGACGCGCTCGCTCCAGGTCGTGACATCCGCCCCCGACACCACGAGCGGGGCCGCAGCCCCCTCCTCCGACACTTCGATCGCGAGCTCGCCGCGCACCGCGAGCCGCACCTCGGAGCCCGAGATCGTGGCCACGGCGAACGGCGGGATCGACCGCAGACTCGTGCCGAACGCGCCGGTGAGCGACTCGAGCACGGCACCGAGGCCGTTGCCCGCGGCGAGCGAACTTCCAGATCCCCTCGAGCATCGTCGCGTCGACGCCGCTCGGCAGCACCGCGACGCCCTGCGGCGTCACGACGGCCCGCCAGGCCCCCCGGGGTGTAACGCAGTGCCGTCATGTCACTTCCCCCCACCGACTTCGACCGGGCCACGGGGAATGGTGTCCTCCCCGTTGCGGTCGTCGTCTCCGTCGTGCTCACCGCGCGTACCGGGCGCGGCCGGCCCGCCGACACGGGCGTCCCACGCGTCGATCACCACCGCCGTCAAGTTGTCCCGCCCGCCGTGCAGGATGCCCTCGTGCACGAGCCGGGTCGCGGCATCCTGAGCGTGCCCCTCCTCGCGCAGCACCCGGGCGATGAGCGTGTCGTCGAGCTCGCCCGAGACCCCGTCGGAGCAGATCAGGATGCGGTCGCCCGACTCGACCGGCACCAGCCAGTAGTCGGGCTGGAACTCGCCGCCCGCCCCGAGCGCGCGCGTGATGACGTTGCGCCCCGGGTGGCTCGCCGCCGCAGCGCGGTCGAGCTCGCCCTCGTCGAGCAGCTCCTGCACCACCGAGTGGTCGACGCTGATCTGCTCGAGCGCCGACCCCGATCCGCCGGCCAGCCGGTAGGTGCGCGAGTCGCCGAGGTTGAAGACGAGCCAGTAGGCCGACCCGTCGTTCTCGGCCAGGGCCACGCCCGACACGGTGGTGCCGGCCCGCCGGTTGCCGGTGGACGCGAGCGAGGAGATGGCCGCGTAGGCCCGCTCGAAGGCGGTGCGGATGTCGGCCGGCCGGAGGAACGCGGGCCCGGTCAACTCGGCGAAGGCGTCGACCGCGAGCGCGCTGGCCACCTCGCCGGCTTCGTGCCCGCCCATGCCGTCGGCCACGAGGAAGACGGGCGCCGCGGCGAGCAGCGAGTCCTCGTTGGCGCGCCGACGCAGCCCGGTGTGGGTCGCACTGCCCACCGCCAGGCGCAGGTCGCTCGAGGCGATTCCGTCGCGGTCGCCGCTCATCCGGCCTCCACCGCGATCAGCCGGGTGCCGAGTCGCACCCGGTCGCCCGGGAGCACCGCGATGCGCTCACCTGGATCGAGCGGATACTCGGCGCCATCGCCGCGCACGATCGCCGACCCGTTGGTCGACCCCCGATCGCTCACCCAGACCGCGCCGTCGTCGACCCCGAACTCGAGGTGCGTCTTCGACACCGAGAGCGTGTCGCCCGTGAGCGCCACGATGAGGTCGGAGGGGTCGCCGCCCGGCGACACCGGGTCGCGCCCGATGACACCGTGCCGGGTGATCGGGATGCCCTCACCCGTGTCGAGCCGGAACACCGTCGTCCCCGCCGTGCCGGGCACCCGCCCGGAGTCGCTCAGCCGCGTGCTCTCGAACTCCGCCTCGGCGGCCAGCTGTTCAGGGGTGATCGTGGGCTGGGGCGCGAAGCCCGGTACCGACGAGATCGGCTCGGCGAGCGGCTCCGGCGCGAAGGTGACGGCGGGCGGGGGAGCGGGCGCGGCGGACGGAGCACCAGCGGGTGCGCCGGCCGGATGCGCGGGGCCGGCCGGCGCCGCATCCGACGGCCCGTAGGCAGCGGCCGGTGCCGCCGCCCAGAACGCCGGGTCGAGCACGAGCTGCCCGGGCAGCGCCTTCAGCGGGTTCGGCCCCGCCTTCACGTCGATCACCCAGGTGCGG
>BADC01001033.1 GCA_000333435.1 Corynebacterium-like bacterium B27
CGCCTGCATGGTGCGACTCGCGTCGGAGACCGTGGCCGAGAGGCGGGACCCCACATTCGAGAGCCACCACATGCCGTCGACGTTCGCGATCTGGAGGAACCGGCGGTGCAGGTACTGGTTGTCGTCGATGTCGAGGTCGGCCTCGCGACCGATCTCGAACGGCTTCGCCGGGTCGAGGGCGAACCATTCGCCGCAGAACTCCACGCTCGCGTCGCCGCGCGGCGCGGGAGCGTTCGGCGGAATGGTGGTTTCGTCGATGGTCATGGTGTGCACCCCACTGTCGGTTCGGAGCCCTTGCCGTCACTGCGCACCACGGCCACCTCGATGCAGACTTTTCCGCCCCCCTCGGGCGGCTGCACGGTGACGGTGGTGGCATCCACCGGGGCGGCCTGGTTCACGGCGCCCGGTGTGGCGAGCGACCAGCGGTAGCTGTCGCCCTCCTGCGGATCGGGATTGGTCCAGGTGAAGACGATGCCGTCGGCGCCGGGGGTGCCCACCACATCGGTGGGGGCGGCCACGGTCGAGTTGCCGACGTCGACCTCGTCGACCGGCTTGTCGGTCGCGACGGTCTGCTCGGCGGCCGGGCTGATGCCGCCGTTCAGAGCGAAGACGAGACCGCCGATGCCCACGACCACCACGAGGGCTGCGGCGCCGAGGAGGTAGGGGAGGAGGCGGCGGCGCGGGGCGGCCTGCTCCTCGTCGGGCGCGGCGGCGGGGGCACGATGCAGGGTCTCTTCGAGGAGGGGCTCGGCCACGCCGGCGGAGGGGGCCGTGCGCCGCGCGTCTGCGGTGCCGGCGGGCGCGGGGGTGCCGCCTCTGCCCGGGGTGCCGGGAGCGCCCGGCCCGGTCGTGGCCGGCGCAGCGCCGCGGACGAGGGTCTGCTCTTCGGGCGGCAGGGCGGCGGATGCGCCGTGCGAGGCCGCGACGCCGCGTGCGCCGGGTGAGACCGGGCCGGCCGGGCTGCCGACCGCGCCGGTGGGGGCGGAGAAGACCGCATCCGCACGGCCGACCGGCGCACCGGGCACGGCGCTCGCCGGAGGTGCGGCCGGCGGGGCGCTGAACTGGGGTGTGCGCGGGGCGTTCGGGGTGCTGCCGGCGCGGCGGCCGGTGACCGGCCCGGTCGGGTCGATCGTGACGATGCCGCGGATGCGGGTGTGCCCCTCGTCCTCCTCCTCGAGCTCGTCGGTGGGCAGCTGCTCGTCGAGCACGTCGGCGGGCGTCACCGACATGCTCAGTTCGAGCTGCACCTTCTGCAGTGCCCGGGCGAACTCGAGGGCCGAGCTGTAGCGCTGGTCCTCCCGCTTGGCCATCGCGGTGGCGAGCACCTCTTCGAGCGAGGCCGGAACATCCGGTCGACCGGTGGTGCTGAACGGAAACCACTGGATGCGCGCGATCAGGTCGATGCCCGTGTTCGCGCCGCCCGGCACCTTGAACGGCGACCGGCCGG
>BADC01001032.1 GCA_000333435.1 Corynebacterium-like bacterium B27
CCGTTGTGCAGCAGGTCGAGGTAGTTCTCGGCCAGGCTCTCCGCCGTGTGCCGGCCACCCGGCCGGAACCAGCGGATGGTCGACCACACCGAGTCGCGGATGAAGCGGTACGCCACCGGGGCATCGATCGCCTGCCGGAACACCCCCAGCCGCTGGCCCTCGCGGATCTGCTCGAGCCAGATGGTCTCGATGCGCGCGCTCGCCTCGCCCACGAACTCGAAGCCCGGCTGGGTGGAGAGGAACGAGGACTCGTTCTGATAGAGGCCCACCGCATCCGGTTCGCTGACGATGGTGGTGAAGGCGTGCTCGATCAGGCGGTCGAGGGTGTCGCGGGGGTTGCCGGCCTCGGCCTGGATGGCCTCGAAACTCTCGAGCAGGCGGCCCATGAAGCCGCGCAGGATCTCTTGGAGCATCGCCTCCTTGGAGGAGAAGTGGTGGTAGAGGCTGCCGGAGAGGATGCCGGACTCGTCGGCGATGTCGCGGACGGTCGTGGCCGAGTAGCCTCGAGAGGCGATCAGCCGGGTGGCGATGGCGAGAATCTGCTCCCGTCGGTCGGAAGCCGGTTCCGAGCGAGTCGTCCGCGTGACCATCGGAACTCCTTTTCGATCAGGCTGTTGCCAAGCGTTTGTTCAAGTGTGCCGCACAATCATCGTCGATTCGTGCACGTCAGGGAAGGGCGACCATCATGTCCCTCGATCACTCCGCCGTTCGGGCCACGATCCCCGCGTCGTCCGGGCCTGCGAACGGCGGCGCCGTGACGCTCTCCGCCGCGCAGACCATCCCCGCGCTTCTGGCCGACGTGGCTCTGCGGGGCGAGCATCCGGCGGTCGTCGACCGCGGGGTGGTGATCGGCTCGCGCGAGCTCGACGAGCGGGTGCGCGCGGTCGCCCGCGCCTACCTGGCGCAAGGCGTCTCGGCGGGCGACCGGGTGGCGGTGTGGGCCCCCAAACCGGGTCGAGTTCATCGAGGCGATGCTCGGGGCGCAGTCGATCGGCGCCTCGGG
>BADC01001031.1 GCA_000333435.1 Corynebacterium-like bacterium B27
CGAAACCGGCAATTGCCTTGTCGAAGTCGATCCCCGCTACTTCCGCCCGACCGAGGTCGATCTGCTGATCGGCGATCCAGCGAAGGCGAAGGCGAAACTGGGCTGGACCCACGACACCCCCGTACGCGAACTGGCGCGTGAAATGGTACAGGCCGACCTCGACGTGATGCGCGACGCGCCGATCGCGAAGGACGCTTAAATCATGCCTCTTTCGGTCCTCGCCGGAG
>BADC01001030.1 GCA_000333435.1 Corynebacterium-like bacterium B27
ATGGTGCGCGACCGGGTGGCGCCGAGCCGCAGGGCGAGCTTGGGGCGGCTGGCGAACACGGTGAGCCGGGTGCTCGCCGCCGAGCGGCGCCAGAGGAAGAACACCACGGCCACGACGAGCACGAGGAGCACGCCCCAGTGCGCCCGCGTTCCGGGTAGGAGCGGCGGGATCGCGGCGGCCTCGGGCAGCCGCGCGCTCTGCGGCGTCGCAGTGTCGTCGGGGCTCGCGAGCCACGTGCGCAACGTCCAGCCGAGGAAGCCGGCCGCGAGGTAGTTGAGCAGCAGCGTGCTGAGGATCTCGTTCACCCGCCAGCGCACGGCGAGAAAGGCCGGGATGAGGGCCATCGCCGCTCCGCCGGCGGCTCCGCCCACGAGACCCGCGAGCCAGAGCAGGATGCCCGGGGCGCCGCCGCCCAGCACGCGGTCGACCGCGAACACCACCGCCGTCGCGCCGATGGCACCGACCACGATCTGGCCTTCGGCGCCCACTGAGAAGACGCCCGCGCGGAGGGCCGGGATGAGCGTGAGCGCCACGATGCCGATCGGCACGGCGCCCACGAGCACCTCGCCCACCCGGTACGGGGAGCTCGAGACACCCTGCACGAGGCCCTGGATGCCGACGACCGGGTCGGCGCCCGCGAACAGGATGAGCGCCCCGGCGACCGCGACGACGGCCAGCACGACCGCCGCCGTGAGCACCCAGCGCCGGCGGTCGATCGCGCTCACGAATGCTCCCCGTCGTGCCCGCAGCGGTCGGCGGGGCCGGGCAGCAGCAGGTCGACGAACGATTGCGTCGTCGCATCGATCAGGCCGAGCTCGGTGACGCCGAGGTCGGGCACGACGTAGAGGCCCACGAACGACAGGATGATGTAGGGCGACGGGATCGTGCAGCCGAGGGAGTGCGTGGCCTCGTGACCGCGGCGCAGCGCATCCGCCGTCTCTTCGAAGGGCGCCGCGCTCATC
>BADC01001029.1 GCA_000333435.1 Corynebacterium-like bacterium B27
CCGCGAGCTGCACACCTTCGAGCAGACCGGTGGCCGGGTGGTGGTGGTCAGTCGCTCCACGTTGCCGTTCGACTACATCGATCTCGACAACGCCGGCGGCGCCCGCCGGCTGGCGGTCGCTCTGCAGCGGGTGGGCTACTCCCGATTCCACGTGCTGGGTGGCGACGCCGGGCTCGTGGCGACCCGCGACCGCATCGAGGGCTTCCGCGCCGGGCTGGCCGAGCGGGGGCTCGAGCTGCCGGACAGCGCGATCACCTACTCCGACTTCAGCTGGGACGGGGCCTTCGCCGCGGTGAGCCTCCTCGACGACGCGGTGCTCTCCGACGCCGAGGTGCTCTTCGCCGTCAACGACGAGATGGCGCTCGGGGCGATCGCCGGCCTCCGCAACCGCGGGATGCGCATCCCGGAGGACATCGCGGTGGCCGGCTTCGACGACATCCGGGCGCTGCGCGACATCGTTCCCGGGCTCACCACCGTGCGGGTGCCGATCGCCGAGATCGGCACCGAGGTGATGGCGCTCATCGCCGGCCGCAAGCAGAGCCCCGCGATGCTGCCGGCGACGGTGGTGCTGCGCGATTCGACGCCGCGGCGCAACTGAACCGTTCAGGCCTTCACCCCGCCCGACACCAGGTCGAGCCGCCAGAACCGCTGCAGCGCGAGGAACAGCACGATCACCGGGATGATCGAGAGCAGCGACCCGGTGATGACACTCGCGTAGAGCGCCGCCTGACCGCCGCTCACCCGCAGCATGCCGAACAGACCGAGCGTGAGCGGGTAGAGCTTCGGGTCGGTGAGCATGATCGACGGCAGCAGGAAGTTGTTCCAGATGCCGATGAACTGCAGCAGGAAGACCGTGACGAGCGCGGGGCTCATGAGCCGCAGCCCGACCGAGTGGAAGATGCGCCATTCGCTCGCGCCGTCGAGCCGCGCCGCCTCCATCAGCTCGTCGGG
>BADC01001028.1 GCA_000333435.1 Corynebacterium-like bacterium B27
CCGATGCCCGCGCCCACCCGCGAGGAGCGGGGAAGGGCGAGGCGAGGTGCGCGTGGGGTCAGCGGAGCGGCGTGGGTCAGCGGAGCGCCGCGAGCGCCGCGACGGAGTCGCGCAGCGCGTGCGCGGCCGCGGTGAGCTCGTCGCGCGTCGTGTCGGGCGTCAGCGTGAAGCGCACCGCCGTCTGCGCGACTTCGGGCGCCAGCCCGATCGCGAGCAGCACGGGCGAGGGGTCGTCGCTGCCCGCCGCGCAGGCCGAGCCGCTCGACACGATCACGCCGCGCTCCTCGAGCTGCAACAGCACCGCCTCACCGCTCGTGCCGGGGAAGCAGAACGAGGCCACCGAGGGCAGCCGGAGCTGCGGATGCCCGGTGAACCGCGCATCCGGAACCTCCCGCAGCACCACCCCGATGAACTCGTCGCGGAGCGCGGTGGTGCGCGCAGCGGCTGCCGCGACATCCGCCGGCGACATCGAGCGCACGGCCGCCGCGAGCCCCACCGCGAACGCCACGTTCTCGGTGCCCGATCGGCGCCCCCGCTCCTGGCCGCCGCCGTGCACGACGGGCTCGAGCAGCAGCCGTTGCCGCACCGCGAGCACCCCGACGCCTTTGGGCGCGCCGAGCTTGTGCCCCGAGATGCTCAGCGCGTCGACGCCGAGCGAGTCGAGCCGGACGTCGAGCCACCCCGCCGCCTGCACCGCATCGCTGTGGAACGGCACTCCGGCGGCCCGCGCGATCTCGCCCAGCCGCGCGATCGGCTGCACCGTGCCGATCTCGTTGTTCGCCGTCATCACCGTCGCGAGCGTCGTGTCGGGGCGCAGCACCTCGGCGAACGCATCCGGGTCGATCAGCCCGTACCGGTCGACCGGCACCACCGAGACCGCGAATCCGTGCATCCGCTCGAGGAATTCAACCGATTCGACGACGGCCGGATGCTCGACCGCACTCAGCACCACGTGCCGCCCCCGAGGGTTCCCCAGCGCGATCCCCTTCACCGCGAGGTTGTCGGCCTCGGTGCCGCCGGAGGTGAAGACGACTTCGGCGGGCCGGCAGCCGAGCCACTCGGCGAGCGTGCGCCGAGCATCGGCGAGCGCCCGCGACGCCGACTCGCCCACCCCGTGGTGGCTCGACGGGTTGCCGAACTCGCCGGTGAGATAGGGCCACATCGCCTCGAGCACCTCCCGCTTCACCGGAGTCGTGGCGGCGGCGTCGAGGTAGATCACGGTGCGAACCCGATGTCGAGCCCGAGGTCGAGCGAGCGCACACTGTGGGTCAGGGCTCCCACCGAGATGATGTCGACCCCGGTCGCCGCGATCGCCGCCACCGTGTCGAGATTCACCCCGCCGCTCGCCTCGACGAGCGCGCGGCCGGCCACCTGGGCGACGCCTGCCCGCAGGTCGTCGAGGCTGAAGTTGTCGAGCATGATCGTGTCGACGCCGGCGGCGAGCACGGCCTCGATCTGGTCGGGACGATCGACCTCCACCTCGAGGTGGGTGGTGTGCGACATCCGCGCCCGCACCGAGCGGAGCGCCGCTGTGACGTCACCGCCGTGCTGGGCGGCGAGCACCGCGAGGTGGTTGTCCTTCGCCATCACGGCGTCCGACAGCGAGTAACGGTGGTTGTGGCCGCCGCCGTCGCGCACCGCGGCGCGTTCGAGGGCGCGGAGCCCGGGCGTGGTCTTGCGGGTGTCGACGATGCGCGCATCCGTTCCCGCGACGCGCGCGACGTACTCGGCGGTGAGCGTGGCGATGCCGCTCATGCGCTGCGTGAGGTTGAGCGCCACCCGCTCGCCGCGCAGCACGCCGCGGGCCGGGCCGCTGACCGTGGCGAGCACGGCGCCGGCCTCGAACCGTGCACCGTCGGGCTGGTGCAAGGTGGCGCGGATGCGCGGATCGGCCGCCGCCATCGCCGCCGCGAACACC
>BADC01001027.1 GCA_000333435.1 Corynebacterium-like bacterium B27
CGCGCGGCCCCTAAACTCGCACCATGACCGACAGTCCCGATCCCGAGCGCGCCCGCATCGCCGAAGCCGACTCGGGCGGCTGGCGGGACTGGGGCCCGTATCTCGCCGAACGGGCGTGGGGCACGGTCCGTGAGGACTACAGCGCCGAGGGCGATGCCTGGCGCTTCTTCCCGCACGATCACGCGCGCTCCCGCACCTACCGCTGGAACGAGGACGGCATGGCCGGCTTCTGCGACCGCGAACAGAGCTGGTGCCTCGGGCTCGCGCTCTGGAACGGGGTCGACCCCATCCTGAAAGAGCGGATGTTCGGGCTCTCCGGCCCCGAGGGCAACCACGGCGAGGACGCCAAGGAGTACTGGTGGTACCTCGACGCCACGCCGTCGCACTCCTGGCAGCGCTGGCGGTACCACTATCCGCAGCGCGCCTTCCCCTACGACGAGCTCGTGCAGGCGAACGCCGCACGGCCGAAGACCGAGACCGAGTTCGAACTCGTCGACACCGGTGTCTTCGACGACGACCGGTACTGGGTGGTGACGGTCGACTACGCCAAGGCGGGCCCGCACGACCTGCTGATGCGGGTGACGGTGGAGAACGCGGGGCCGGAGACCGCGAGCATCCACGTGCTGCCGAGCCTGTGGTTCCGCAACACCTGGGACTGGGAGCGGGAGCCGCCCGCGAAGCCGGTGATCCGCGCATCCGGAGCCCACACCCTGCTCGCCGACCGGCCGACCGGCGACGACCTCGTGCTGCGGCTCGACGGGAGCACAGCGCCCGGCGCCGAGACGCTGTTCTGCGAGAACGAGACCAACCGCGAGCGCATCTTCGGGGAGCCGAACTCCGCGCCGTACCCGAAAGACGGCATCAACGACCACGTCATAGCGGGCGCGGAGACGGTGAACCCGGCCCTGCGCGGCACGAAGGCGGCTTTCCACGAGGTGCTGACCGTTCCGCCGGGCGAGAAGCGCGAACTGCGTCTGCGACTGACGCGGGCGGCGGATGCGCCGGATGCGGCCCTCGCCTTCACCGACTTCGACGCGGTGCTCGCCATCCGTGAGGCCGAGGCCGACGCCTTCTACGCGACCGTGATCCCGGCGGCGGCCGGCGCCCAGGAGACCCTCGTCGCCCGCCAGGCGTTCGCGGGCCTGCTCTGGTCGAAGCAGTTCTACCACTTCGACGTGCGCCGCTGGCTCGCCGGCGACCCGACCTCGCCGCCCCCACCGGCCGGGCGGGGTGCGGTGCGCAACGGCGACTGGCGCCACCTGTCGAGCCACGACGTCATCCTCATGCCCGACCCCTGGGAGTACCCGTGGTTCGCGGCGTGGGACCTGGCCTTCCACTGCGTGACGATGGCGCACATCGATCCCGAGTATGCGAAGGCGCAGCTCATCCTGATGCTCCGTGAGTGGTACATGCACCCGAACGGCCAGCTGCCGGCCTACGAGTGGGACTTCGGCGACGTGAACCCGCCGATCGAGGCCTGGGCCGCGCTCCGCGTGTTCGAGATCGACGGGTCGCGCGACTTCCAGTTCCTCGGCCGCATCTTCCACAAGCTGCTGATGAACTTCACCTGGTGGACCAACAACAAGGACCACGGCGACAACAACCTGTTCGAGGGCGGCTTCATGGGCCTCGACAACATCGCCCCGCTCGACCGCTCGACGCTGCCGCCCGAGGTGGGTGAGCTCGAGCAGGCCGACGCCACCGCCTGGATGGCCACCTACGCCCTGCACCTGCTCGACCTGGCGCTACTGCTCACCATCCACGACCGCGCCTACGAAGACGTGGCCACCAAGTTCTTCGAGCACTTCCTCACCATCGCCGCCTCGGCCAACGACGCCGGGCTCTGGGACGAGGAGGACGCCTTCTACTACGACATGCTGCACCTCGCCGACGGGCGCGAGGTGCCGATGAAGGTGCGCTCCCTGGTGGGCCTCGTGCCGGTGACCGCCGCCCTCGTCTTCGACCGCGGGCAGATGGGCAACCTCGAGGAGTTCGTCGCCCGCGGCCGGGCGTTCCTCGACCGCAATCCCGCGTACCGCAAGCACGTGCACATCCGGGTGGACCCCGATGGCGCCGGCGGGGAGCGGGTGACGAGCCTCATGGCGCTCGTCGACCCGGAGCGGCTGACGCGCATCCTCGGCGGTGTGCTCGCGAACGAACGGATGCTCTCGCCCTACGGAATCCGCAGCATCTCGGCCTGGCACCGCGATCATCCGTTCCGGGTGGAGGTCGACGGGGTGGAGGCGGTCGTCGATTACGAGCCGGGGGAGTCGACCTCAGGGTTGTTCGGCGGCAACTCGAACTGGCGCGGGCCGGTGTGGTTTCCGCTCAACGTGCTCATCATCGAGTCGTTGCGCGGGTACAACGCGAGTCTCGGCGAGACTCACCGGGTGGAGTATCCGGCCGGATCGGGCGTGCAGCACACCCTCGGCGAGGTGGCCGACGACCTCTCCCGCCGGCTGATCGTGCTCTTCGTGCGCACCGGTGACGCCCCACGAGCGGCGGATGCCCGGTACCCGCTGCTCTCGGCCGATCCGCGGTGGCGCGACAACATCGCCTTCTACGAGTACTACCACGGCGACACCGGCCAGGGCCTCGGCGCCTCGCACCAGACGGGGTGGACGGCACTGGTCGCCCACCTCATCGTCACGCAGCGGCGCTGAGCGTCCGCGCGCGCCGGCCGCGCCACGGCACGGCCAGGATGACGAGTCCGGCGGCCAGCACCACGAGGCCGGCGACGGCCATGCCCGTAAGCGATTCGCCGAGCACGAGGGTGCCGAGGAGGGTCGCCGTGAGCGGTTCGGCCAGGGTGAGGGTGGAGACGGTGGCGGCCCGCAGCCGGCTGAGCCCCCAGCCGAACAGGAGGTAGGCCGCGGCGGTGGTGACGAGGCCGAGCCAGAGCGCCATGGTCGCGCCTGCCGGGGTGACGAGCCAGCGCAGGTCGGTGCTGAGCAGAACGGGAACACTGAGAGCGGCCGCGAGCCCGAACACCGAGCCCATGGTGGTGGTGGCGGACCAGCCGCGCTCCAGCAACGCCTTGCTGGCCAGGGTGTAGACCGCGTAGGAGGCACCCGCCCCGACCGAACCCATCAGCCCGGGGAGGTCGATGGGCCGCCCGCCCGCGTCGCCCACGACCCCGCTGATGAGCACGACGCCGGCGGTGGCGACGACGGTGGCGACGAGCCAGACGGCGCCCGGGAAGCGTCGGTGCAGCGCCCAATCGAGCAGTCCCGTGATGATCGGTGCCGACCCCAGCGCGACGACGGTGCCGACGGCGACGCCGTTGGCGCTCGTGCCGAGGAAGAAGGCGGGCTGGTAGGCGAGCACCCCGAGGGATCCGATGGCGAGCAGGAGCCAGCTCGGCACCCGACGGGAGGCGGAACGAGAATCGGGCGCCGGTGCCGGTGGTGCGGGTCTGCGCATCCGCACGACCGCGGCGACGCCCGCGAGCACCGCGCCGCCGATCAGGATGCGCGCGGCACCGATCGAGAGCGCCGACGCGTCGCCCGGCCCGAACGCCTGCGCGGTGCCCGTGGTGCCGAAACAGACGGCGGCGAGCAGCACGGCGAGGAAGGGGAGCATGGGCGACAGTGTGCCACGTCCCGTCAGGCGGGGATCTGCGACATCCCGATCACGAGCACGCCGACGAGTGCTGCGGCCGCGATCGCTCCGAAGCACACGGCCAGGAGGAGCAGCCGCAGCCTGCCGCCGCGCACCAGCAACCGGATCTCGACCATGGCCAGGTAGAGCAGCACGATGACCACGATGCCGATGAGGGCGACGCCGCTGGAGTTCACCTGCTGCAGCGACCAGAGCAGCACCACCGCGATCGCGGCCATGATGCCGCCGAGGATCAGCCAGCTGCGGCCCGTCGAGGTGGTGAGGGAGGGCTGGTTGGTGACCTTGGTCGGATCGTCGGCGGGGTCGTCTCCGCCGGGGATCCGGCTGCCGTCGTGGTCGTCCTCGTTCATCCGTCGCCGTCCGTCTCCGCTGCTCGGAGTCTACCCCCGGCGGGTGCGCGGGTTTGCGATTCCCCCTTGTGGAACGCCCCCTGAAAGGGGGTAGTCTGCCACAAACGTTCACGCGATCTAGGGGAGCACCACGTGACAAGACGGTATCGGCGACTGGCGGCATTCGGCATCGGGGCGGGGGTGATGGTGGCGGGCGTCGCGGGTTTCGGATCGAGTGCCGCGTTCGCCGTCGATCCGGACGACCTCGAGTCGCGGGTCACCGTCGCGGGCATCACGGCGCACCTGCAGGCCCTGCAGGAGATCGCCGATGCGAACGACGGCAACCGGGCGATCGGGACCTCGGGCTACGAGGCGAGCGGTCAGTACATCGAGAGCGTGCTGACGGCTGCCGGCTACACCCCGGTGCGTCAGGACTTCGAGGCGACCACCCAGGAGATCACCGAGTTCTCGATCACGCTGCTCGGCAGCACCACCGACCTCTCCGGCGATCGCATCCCGATGGAGGGCACGACCGCCACGCCACCGGCCGGGATCACCGGGGCCGCGCTGGTCGCGCCTGCCACGGCCACCGGGTGCGACGCGAGCGAGTGGGGCGGCGTGGATGCGACGGCGAAGGTCGCCGTGGTCAGCCGCGGCGTCTGCTCGTTCGCCGAGAAGTCGCTGGCCGCGGGTGAGGCGGGTGCGATCGCGCTGCTCGTCTACAACAACGAGGGCGGCCCGCTGAACGGCACGCTCGGCGAACAGCAGCCGGAATTCGTGCCCTCGGTCGGCCTGACCCAGGAGGAGGGCGAAGCCCTGGTCGCCGCGCTGCCCGACTCGCCGACCGTCGACCTGCGGCTGCAGGAGGAGACGACGACGGTCGACACTTTCAACATCATCGCCGAGACATCGACCGGGCGATCGGACAACACGGTCATGCTGGGTGCGCACCTCGACTCCGTGCCCGAGGGTCCGGGCATCAACGACAACGGTTCGGGTTCGGCCGCGATCCTCGAGACCGCGGTCCAGCTGGCCGCATCCGGGCCGCTCAACAACCAGGTGCGATTCGCCTGGTGGGGCGCCGAGGAGGTCGGCCTCGTCGGCTCGACCTACTACGTCGACGATCTCGCGGCGAACGACCCGGCCGAACTCGACCAGATCGCGACCTACCTGAACTTCGACATGGTGGCGTCGCCGAACTACGTGATCAGCGTCTACGACGCCGACCAGTCGACCTACGAAGCCCCCGTCGAGGTGCCCGAGGGCTCCATCGCGACCGAGAAGGCCTTCACCGACTATTTCGACGCCATCGGACAGCCGTGGATCGACACCGCGTTCGACGCCCGCAGTGACTACGACGCGTTCATCGCGAACGGCGTGCCGGCGTCGGGCCTGTTCACCGGCGCGGACGACGAGAAGACGGTCGACCAGGCAGCGCTCTTCGGCGGCACCGGCGGCCCCGGTGTGACGCCGGACCCGAACTACCACTCGGCGGCCGACGACATCGCGAACGTGAACGCGGATGCGCTCGGCATCATGGCCGGCGCCATCGCGTCGGTGACCGCGTCGCTCGCCAACGACACCACGGCGATCAACCAGTTCCCGCCGGCCGTCGTCGACCCGACGCCGACGCCGGTGCCGGCACCGGTCGCCGACCCGGGCCCCGGGGCCGAGCTCGCGGCCACCGGCGCCTCCGGTGCCCTCGGTGCAGTGCCGGCAGCCGCGCTGCTGCTCGGAGCCGGCATCGTGCTCGCGGTCGTGCGGATGCGCTCCACGCGTGCCGGAGCGGTCGCCTCCGAGCGCACCGGCCACCGCGAGAATTAGGGAGAAAGTACTCAGGAGGGGCGGCGGGCGCGCGAACCTAGCGTAGGGGGATGGCTCTTCATACCCACCCCCGAACCCGGGTCGCCGTGGCGACCGCCGCCCTCTCCGTTCTCGCCTCTGCCGCCTTCGCGGTGGCGCCACTGGCGGCACCGGCCGCCTCGGCGAGTTCGGGCGCGGCCACCACCGTCAACGTGATGGCTCCGCTCTGGATCGACGATTGGCAGACCGGTGGCCCCGAGTGGAAGGCGTTCACCGACTCGCTGGCCGTGGCCGATGCGGCGGGTGCCGACGCGGTGGCGGTGGACGTGTGGTGGGGTGCCGTCGAAGCCAGTCGGGGCACCTTCGACTGGCGGTACTACGACAAGGTCTTCGGTGCGATCGTGGGGGCCGGCCTCGACCTCGTGCCGGTGATGTCGTTCCATCAGTGCGGTGGCAACGTCGGTGACACCTGTTCCATCCCGGTGCCGGCCTTCGTCTGGGAGCCGTTCCAGATCTGCGGCGTCGCCGGCTGGTGCTCGAGCGTGCCGGTCGAGAACTACTACCGGAGCGAGTACGGCAACGTCGACCGCGAGGCGCCGTCGCCGTGGGGCACGGGCAACGAGCGCACGCTGCAGGACATGCGCGACTTCATGAACGCCTTCGAGGCGCACTACACGGCACCCGGCAGCGACTTCACCGATCGGGTGCAGGAGGTCACCGTCAGCACCGGCCCGGCAGGGGAGTTGCGGTACCCGTCGTACGCGTCGCACGATTCGATGGTGCCCGGCGACCCGGCGGGCTACCCTAACCGCGGCACCTTCCAGAGTTACACGCCCGCCGCCGTCACCGCGTTCGCCGATTGGGCGGTGGCACGGTACGGCTCGGTGGCGGGGGTGGCGACGGCCTGGGGCATCCCGGGCCTGACGTACGCCATGATCTCGCCGCCCACCGACCACGAGCGCTTCATCGACTCGGGTGCCTACCGCTCCATCACCTACGGCCGTGATTTCACGAGGTGGTACAACGAGAGCCTGCTGCGGCACGGCCGTGAGGTCATGAACCAGGCAATCGGCGCCTTCGACGGCGGGCTCGCGAACGTGCCTCTCGGCATCAAGGTGCCGGGAGTGCACTGGCAGACGATGTCCACCAGCCCGATGCAGCGCGCACCGGAGGTGGCAGCGGGGCTGATCCACACCGATCAGGCCTACAACGACATCACCACCTCGCACGGCTACGACGGCATAGCGAACCTGGTGCACGACCTCGATCTGCACGGCGACGGCACCGGCACCACGACCCACCGCGTACTGCTCCACTTCACGGCGCTCGAGATGCCCGACGGACGGGAGTGGGACGGTTCGGCGCACGCCTACTCGAACGCGGCTTCGCTCGTCTCCTGGGTGGGCGCTGCGGCCGCCAAGGCCCACATCACCCTGAAGGGCGAGAACGCGCTGGCGGAAAACCTGGGCAGTGCGGGTTCCACGACGGCGCCCGGTTGGTCGCACATCCGCGACACCTTCTCGGGGGCGACGGCGTACTCGGGTCTCACCGTTCTGCGCATCTCCGACGTCACCGCCTCGGGCTCGACCGGCCGGGGCGAGTTCGAACGGTTCATCCGCGACTTCGGGTGAGGCGGGCGCGCCGCGTCAGTAGTGGGCCAGCCCGCTGCCGATGATCACGGTGCCGAGCACGAGGAGCACGATCGTGGTGACGGTGGAGCTGTTGCCCTCGATCCAGACCCGCGTCTCCTCCAGCGGCTTGCGCATGCGGGCGGGGTCGGCGAACGCGAAGATGATCGGAGCGGCCAGCGTCGAGATGCCGAGCACCACGAACAGCGCGATGCCGATCACCACCTCGGAGAGCGGCGCTCCGCTCGCGCCGATGGCCACGCCGGCCGCGATCGTGAGCAGGAGGTTCTTGGGGCGCAGCATCAGCACGAAGCCGAGGCCCAGCGAGGCCACCGGCCCGAGTGTGGTGACCCGGGCCATCAGCCGCGCCGTGGCGGTCTGGGGCTTCGCGACAGGCGGGTCTCCGTCGGCGACTGACGGGAGCGCCGGTTGCCGGCGGAGCCGTCGGGCCGTGCGCCAGCGCAGAGCCGCCATCACGAGGAGGCCGACGCCGATCGCTGCCTCGATGGTGGCGATCAGCGGGCTCTTCGCCTCCGCCGGGGCCGGCGGCAGCAGCGTCGCGACCGCCGTGAACAGCGTGGTGAGGCCGGCCAGCCCGACCACGGCGCCGGCGAGGTACGTCAGGCTCGACCAACGACCGCGGGGCGAGAGGAGGATGAGCACCATCACCACGATCGGCACCGAGCTCAGTGCCACGCCGAGGGCGAGCGGGAGGATGTGTCCGATGATGCCCGCCATGGCGCCATTCTACGAGGCAGCCGTCCTGCCGCTGTGTCCGCACGCGCGGCTCGGGCGGGCACCCGGGCCTGCTGCGACTATCCTGGCCAGGTGACACGGTCGATGACGGACCGCGCGCTCGTCGCCGCGATGACCGGCCGATTCGTCCGTGCGCGGTGGGGGTTCCGGTTCCGCACGCGAGCACGGTTCGAGGCCTGGCAGCGGCGACGCATCCGCTCGTTCCTGCGCCGGGTCGCGCGCGTGCCGTTCTACCGCAGTGCCGCGGCGACGGCAGACGGCGCGAACGGGCGACGCGTTCTCGGCGACCTGCCCGTGATCGACAAGGCAACGATGCTCGAGCACTTCGACGCCCTCAACACCCGCGGAGTGCGGCTCGCCGACGCCCTGGGGGTGGCCCTCGAGGCCGAGCGCAGTCGCGACTTCACTCCGCTGGTCGACGGCGATCTCACGGTTGGCCTGTCCAGCGGCACCTCAGGCCGCCGTGCGGCGTTCCTCGTCAGTCCGCGCGAGCGACGGCTCTGGGCCGGCACCGTGCTGGGCCGGGTGCTCGACGCGCGTTCGCTCCGCCAGCTGGTGCAGCCCTGGCGCCCGCCGGTGCGCATCGCGTTCTTCTTGCGCGCCGGTGGCAACCTCTACGAGTCGGTGGCGAGTTCGCGCATCCGCTTCGCGTTCCACGATCTCACCGAACCGATGGCGGCGCACGTCGCCGAGCTCCAGGCCGCAGCACGCCGCGGGGCGGGGCCCGACGTGCTGGTCGCCCCGGCCTCGGTGCTGGATGCGCTGGCGCGGGAGGCTCGGGCGGGTGTGCTCGGCATCCGGCCGCGGCTCGTGATCTCGGTGGCCGAGGTGCTCGAGACCGAGACCGCCGAGCGCGTGGAAGCCGCCTGGGGCGTGGCGCCCAGGCAGGTCTACCAGGCCACCGAGGGGCTGCTCGCGATCACCTGCCCGCAGGGCGCTCTGCACCTCAACGAGGAGTCGGTGCACATCGAACGCGAGTGGCTCGACGAGGCGCGCACCCGTTTCCAGCCGATCGTGACCGACTTCGACCGCACGACGCAGATCATCGCCCGCTACCGCCTCGATGACGTGCTGCGCGTCGACCCCGAGGCGCCGGCTCGGTGCCGCTGCGGGCGGGTGACCGCCGTGGTCGCCGCAGTCGACGGCCGGGCCGACGCCGTGCTGCGGTTGCCGGCGATTGACGGCCGCTCGGTCGTGGAGGTCTTCCCCGACGTCGTGCGGCAGGTGATGGCGCGGGGGTCGTCCGCCTACGCCGATTGGCGCATCCGTCAGGCCGGACTCGACCTGCACGTGTCGCTCGCCGAGCCGGCGCCCGATGCGCACGCGCAGGTCGCTGCGTCGCTCACCGCCCTGCTCGCCCGCTACGGCTGCCACGCCACGGTGCTGTCGGCGCCGTGGCAGGAGCCCGACCCTACCGCGAAAGTGCGCCGCATCGTGCGCGAGGCCGCGCCGTGAGCGGGAACGCGGAGACACCGCCCCCCACCGCAGCCCTGCGCGTGCTGGTCACCGGGGCATCCGGCTTCGTGGGCGGGGCCCTGGTGGAACGGCTCGCGGGCGACCCGGCGTTCGAGGTGCTCGGCATCGGGCGCCGAGCGCTCGCCCGGGCCGACTACCGGATGCTCGACCTCGCCGCCCCCGACGCGACCGAGCGCCTCAGCCGAACCGGCTTCAAACCCGACGTCATCGTGCACGCGGCCGCGCGGAGCTCTCCGTGGGGCAGCCGGGCGCAGTTCGAGCGCGACAACGTGCAGGCGACCCGCGCCGTCGTGGCGGCGGCGGCCGCTCAGGCGAAGCCGCCCCGCATCGTGTTCGTGTCGACCGCATCCGTGCTGTACGCCGCCCGCGACCAGCTCGACGTGCCCGGCGACGCGGCGGCGGGCCCGCGTTTCGTGAACGGCTACGCGGCCTCCAAGCATGCAGCGGAGACGGTGGTGCGCGGGTATCCGGGCGAGTGGGTGGTGCTGCGCCCCCGTGCGGTGTTCGGGCCCGGGGACACGACGGTGCTGCCCCGAATCGTGACGGCCGCTCGCCGCGGCGCGTTGCCCCGGTTCCGCGACGGCACGGGCGGGCCGGCGCTCTCCGATCTGCTCTACATCGACACCTTCGTCGACCAGCTGGTGGCGGCGATCCGGCTGCCGGCCGCGGTCGGCCGGACCGTGGTGCTGACCGGCGGCGATCCGGTTCCGCTGCAGCGGACGGTGTTCGAGCTGCTCGACCGCCTCGGCGTGCCGCGGCCGACCCGCACGGTGTCCCGCCGGACCGCACTGGCGGCCGCCACCCTGACCGAATGGGCGTGGCGGCTCGCCCGGCGCGGCGGCGAGCCGCCGATCACGAGATACTCGGTGATCGTGTACGCCTTTTCGAAGACCTTTGACGCCCGCCTCTGCCGCGAGCTCTTCGGGCCGGCTGTGCCGCCACTGGACGAGGCGCTCGCCCGCACGGCCGACGCGCTCCTCGGCGAAGGGCGCCTCGACGCCGCTGGAGGAGCGCGGTGAGCGGCAGCGCCCGCATCGCCGCGGTGGCGACATACCTGCCCGAGACCATCCGCAGCACCGGCGACACCGAGGCCGAGCTGCGGCGTCTGAACCCCGAGCTTGCCTTGCCGACCGGTCTGGTGCGCCGGCTCACCGGCGTCGAACGCGTGCACGTGCGGCCCGACGGCTGGCAGACCTCCGACCTCGCCGCGGCCGCGGGTCGCCGTGCCCTCGACGAGTCACCCGGGCCGGTCGATCTGCTGCTCTTCGCCTCGGCGAGCCAAGACCTCATCGAACCCGCGACCAGTCACATCGTGTCGGCGAAGCTCGGCCTCGACTGCCCGGTGCTCGACGTCAAGAACGCCTGCAACAGCGTGCTCAACGCGATGCAGGTGGCGGATGCGCTGATCGCCACCGGCCAGTACCGTCGCGTGCTGGTGGTGAGCGGCGAACAGCCCTCCCACGCCGTGCGCTGGCGGCTCGACGACCAGCAGCAGTTCTTCCGCTCCTTCGCGGGCTACACGATGAGCGACGGGGGAGCGGCGGTGCTGCTCGAGCGCACCGAAGCCGCGGGTGCGGGCGTGCTCGGCTCGCGGTTCATCGCGCGCTCCGAGCACTGGGCGGTCGGCACGCTGCCCGCCGGCGGATCGGTGAACCCGCACGCCGAGGGCGGAGCCTACTTCGACATGGACGGCGCGGCGCTGCAACGTGCCTTCGCCGAGGTGGGGGTGGGCCTCGTCGAGCAGACCGTCAGCGACCTCGGCCACGACGTCACCGAGCTCGACTTCGTGGCGGTACATCAGGTGGCCCGGTCGTACCACGACACCATCGTGGCGGTGCTCGGCATCGACCCCGCGCGCACCGTCGTCACGATCGGCGAGCACGGCAACCTCGCCTCGGTCAGTCTCCCGCTGCAACTGCAGCTCGCCAGCGAGCGCGGCCTGGTCGGCCCGGGGAGTCTGGTCGCCCTGGTCGGGCTCGCCGGCGGCATCTCGCTCGGTGCGATGCTGGTGCGACTGTGAACGCTGCGGCGGTGCGGCCGGGCGGCGAGCGACGCTGGGAGGAGCGGGTGCAGCGCGCCGCGCATCCGCTCGTCTACCCGCTGCTCTCGCGGGTTCGGCGCCCGGCCGTACGGGTGCCGGGCATCGGAGTGCTCGTGACCGACGCGGGGCTGTTGCGGGGAGTGCTGCTCGACACCGCGAGCTTCACCAAGACCGGCCCGGGCTCGCCCGCCGAGCTCTGGACGCCGGTGCTCGGGCCGTCGGTGCTCCTCAACATGGAGGGCGTCGACCACCTCGCCCTGCGTCGCCGGCTCGCGCCCCTCTTCGCCCCGGCCTTCGTGGGCGAGCTCACCCGGGCCACCGTCGGCGCGGCGGCCGCTCGGCTCACCGAACGTCTCGTGGCGGGGGAGAGCATCGACCTCGTCGCCGAGGTGCGCGACTACGCCGGACGCGTGATCAGCCGCCTCGTCGGTCTCGACCGCGACGACATCGGCGAGGAGCTCTTCGCCCGTGTCTCCGCGGTCACCGGATACGTGCGGCTGGCCCGACCCCGGTTCACGCCCACGCAGGTCGCCGTGGCCCGGTCGGTGCTCGCCGAGCTCACCGAGCACGCGCGCCTGGCCTACCACGGTGACGCGAGCACGGTGCCGGGCCGGATGCGCGAACTCGGGCTCTCCGAAGACGAGGCGATGGGCGCGGTGGGCGCCTTCGTGCTCACCGGCACCGAGACGCTCGTGTCGTACCTGCCGCGCCTCGTCGCGATCCTGCACGACACCGGCTGGCTCGCCCGCCTCGCCGCCGATCGGGCGCTGGTCGACGCGGCGGTGGCGGAGGGGCTCCGCGTCACGACGCCGTCGCCCGTGATGCTGCGGAGTGTGCGGGCGGAGACGGCCGTGGGGGGCGTGCGCGTGCATCCGGGCGACCGGCTCGTGCTCGCGACCTTCCTCGCCGACCGGGCGGCCGGTGCCTTCGATCCCGTCGGCAACCCGGCGGCGTCGCTCAAGCAGCTCTGGTTCGGCGCCGGGGTGCACTTCTGTCTCGGCGCACCGCTCGCCATGGCGCAGATCGACACCACCCTCGGCGCCGTGCTCGACGCCGCGGCGGCCGCACCGCTCCGCATCGCGGGGCGGCGTGCCCAGCGCGGCACCCTCATCCCGGCGTACGCCCGTCTCGCGCTCAGCCGCTGACGGCGAAGCCCACGACGCCGCGCCGCCCGTCGCCGGGTAGCATCGTGGCATGCGCGCACTCGTGTTCAACGCCGCCTTCGACGTGACCGTCGACGAGGTACCCGATCCGCAGATCCAGTCGGCGGGCGACGCCATCGTGCGCGTCGTGGCGACCTGCGTCTGCGGTTCCGATCTCTGGTACTACCGCGGCGTGAGCCCGCGCAAGGCCGGTTCCCGGATCGGTCACGAGTTCGTCGGTGTGGTCGAGGCGATCGGCACCGACGTCGGTTCGGTCGCCGTGGGTGACTTCGTGATCGCCCCCTTCATGTTCAGCGACGGGACCTGCCCGCACTGCCTCAACGGCATCACCTCCTCCTGCGTGCACGGCGGGTTCTGGGGCAGCCAAGGCACCGACGGCGGCCAGGGCGAGTACGTTCGCGTGCCCCTCGCCGACGGCACCCTCGTGGTCGTGCCGGGCGGGCAGCCCGACGCGGAGCTCATCCCGCACCTGCTGGCGCTCTCCGACGTCTGCGGCACCGGCCATCACGCCGCCGTCGGGGCAGGAGTGCGCCCGGGCATGACCGTTGCGGTCGTGGGCGACGGCGCGGTGGGTCTGAACGGCGTGCTCGCGGCCAAGCGCCTCGGCGCCGAGCGCATCATCGCGCTGAGCCGCAACCCGGCCCGGCAGGCCATCGCCACCGAGTTCGGCGCCACCGACCTGATTGAGGCGCGCGGTCAGGATGCAGTGGGCGCCGTGGTCGAGCTCACCGGCGGCCTCGGTGTCGACGCGACGCTCGAGTGCGTCGGCAGCGCCGAAGCCATGACCACCGCGTTCGCGATCGCGCGGCCGGGCTCCCGGGTGGGCTTTGTGGGCGTGCCGCACGACATCGAGTTCCCCGTCAACATCGCCTTCCAGAACAACGTGGGCCTCGGCGGCGGACTCGCCCCCGTGCGCACCTACCTGCCCGAGCTGCTGGCGGACGTGCTGGCCGGCCGCATCCGCCCCGGCCTGGTGTTCGATCTCGAGGTGCCCTTCGACGAGCTCCCCGCAGGCTACGCGGCGATGGATGAACGGCGCGCGGTCAAGGCCATGGCGAGGCTCGCATGACCGACCTGACCGGAGCCGACGACGCCCGGCTCGGCTTCGGCGTCGCCGTCGCTCAGTTCGCTCCCGGCACCGACCGCGCCGCCAACCTCGAGACCATCGCCCGCCTGGCGCGCACCGCGGTGCAGCGCGGCGCCTCGCTCGTGGTGTTCCCCGAGTACTCGTCGTACTTCAGCGACCCCCTGGGGCCCGACGTCGTGGCAAATGCCGAGCCCGTCGACGGCCCCTTCGTCACCGCCCTCAGTGCCCTCGCCGCAGAGCTCGACGTGCACCTGATCGCGGGCATGGTGGCACAGACGACGGATGCGCACCGCATCGCCAACCTGCTCGTCGCCGTCTCCCCGGTCGACGGCGTGATCGCGCGGTACAGCAAGGTGCACCTCTACGACGCGTTCGGTGGCCGGGAGAGCGACTGGGTCGAGGCAGGCGCCATCGGCACCCCGGAGACCTTCTCGATCGAGGGCGTCACCATCGGCATGCAGACTTGTTACGACATCCGCTTCCCCGAGGTCTCACGCTGGCTCGTGGACGCGGGTGCCGACCTGGTCGTCGTGCCCGCGGAGTGGGTGCGTGGCCCGCTGAAGGAGCACCACTGGCGAAGCCTCGTCACCGCCCGCGCGCTGGAGAACACGATCTACCTCGCGGCGGCCGACCAGACGCCGCCGGTGGGGGTGGGGGCGAGTCTCGTGGTCGACCCGATGGGGGTCACGATCGCGAGCCTCGGCGAACGCGAAGACGTGGCGGTGGCGTGGATCGATCCGCGGCGCATCGACGAGGTTCGCCGCGTCAACCCCGCGCTGGCGCTGCGCCGGTTCACCACGCGCCCGCTCTAGTGGGCGAGGCCGGCCAGGCGGTCGGCGGCGAGCTCCAGCACCTCGGTCTTCTTGCAGAAGGCGAAGCGCACGAGCGAGGCGTACTCCGGCGCGTGCGCGGGGCTCACGAACGCGCTGATCGGCACCCCGACCACGCCGGCGAGGGCCGGCAGTTCGCGGCAGAGGGTCGCCGCATCCGGGTAGCCAAGTGGTGCGGCATCGGCCACGACGAAATANGTGCCGCCGGGGCGGGAGACCTCGAAGCCCGCGGCAACGAGACCACGGGAGAGGAGGTCGCGCTTGTCACGCAGGGTGTCGGCGATGCCCGTGAAGAACGCGTCGGGCAGCCCGAGACGAGGGCGACCGCGGGCTG
>BADC01001026.1 GCA_000333435.1 Corynebacterium-like bacterium B27
ACTCCTCGCGACCCGTCGATTTTGGNCCTAAACCGACGGTTTAGGGCCTAAATCNACGGGTCGCGATGAGGGTCAGAGCTGCTCGACGCCCGTGGAGAGGCGCTGCCGCACGATCTCGGCGAGCGACTCGGCGATGCGATCGGCGGTGGCCTGGTCGCCCGCCTCCACCATCACGCGCACAAGCGGCTCGGTGCCGGAGGGCCGCAGCAGCACGCGCCCGGTGTCGCCGAGATCTGCGGATGCCTCAGCCACCGCCGCCGCGAGCACCTCGTCGGTGTGCACGCCGTCACGGTTGACCCCGCGCACGTTGACGAGGGTCTGCGGGTACACCTTCATCACGCTCGCGAGTTCGGCGAGGCTCTTCTTCGTGGCCGCCATGCGGCTGAGCAGCTGCAGACCGGTGAGGATGCCGTCGCCGGTGGTGGCGTAGTCGGCGAAGATGATGTGGCCCGACTGCTCGCCGCCGAGCGACAGCGCCTTCTCGTTGATGGCCTCGAGCACGTAGCGGTCGCCCACCTTGGTCTCGAGCATCCGGATGCCGTGCTGGGCCATCGCCACCTTGAGCCCGAGGTTCGACATGACGGTCGCCACGAGCGTGTCTTCGCGGAGGGCACCGCGCTCCCGCTCCGAGAGCGCGAGGATGGCCATGATCTGGTCGCCGTCGACGACGTTGCCCTGGGCATCCACCGCGAGGCAGCGGTCGGCGTCGCCGTCGTGCGCGATGCCCACATCGGCGCCCGCGGCCACCACGGCGGCGGCGAGCTGGTCGAGGTGCGTCGAGCCCACCCCGTCGTTGATGTTCATGCCGTTCGGGTCGTTGCCGATCACCGTGATGCGCGCGCCGGCCTGGCTGAACGCCTCGGGCGAGACGCCCGCGGCCGCGCCGTGCGCACAGTCGAGCACCACGTGCAGGCCCTCGAGCCGGTGCGGCAGCGTGGTGAGCAGATGCACCACGTAGCGGTCTTCGGCGTCCGCGAACCGCTTGATGCGGCCGATGTCGCCGCCGAGCGGGGTGAGCCGCGGATGCTCGAGCGCCGCCTCGATGGCGATCTCGACGTCGTCCGGCAGCTTCTTGCCGGCGCGGGCGAAGAACTTGATGCCGTTGTCGGGTGCCGGGTTGTGCGATGCCGAGATGACGACGCCGAAGTCGGCGTCGATATCGGCGATCAGGAACGCGGCCGCCGGGGTCGGCAGCACTCCGGCGTCGAGCACGTCGACGCCGGAGCTGGCGAAACCGGCCGAGACGGCAGCGGCGATGAAGTCGCCGGACTGCCGGGGGTCGCGCGCGACCACGGCGACGGGCCGGCGACCCTCACTCCGGGCTTCGGCCCCCAGCACGCGCGCACCGGCCTGCGCTATCCGAAGAGCGAGGTCGGCGGTGACGTCCTGGTTCGCGAGCCCACGCACCCCATCGGTGCCAAACAGGCGAGCCATAGGCTAAGCGTAGAGCCCAGGAGCGCTTAGCGCTTGGAGAACTGCGACGCCTTACGGGCCTTCTTGAGACCGGCCTTCTTGCGCTCGATGACGCGGGCGTCACGAGTGAGGAAGCCGGCCTTCTTCAGCTGCGGGCGGTTGTTCTCGCGGTCGATCTCGTTCAGCGCACGAGCGATGGCGAGACGGAGAGCCCCGGCCTGGCCGGAGGGGCCGCCGCCGGTGATCTTCGCGACCACGTCGTAGGAGCCGATGAGGTCGAGCACCTTGAACGGGTCGGTGATCAGCTGCTGGTGCAGCTTGTTCGGGAAGTAGTGCTCGAACTCACGGCCGTTGACCGTGAGGGTGCCGGCGCCGGGCACGAGGCGCACGCGGGCGATGGCCTGCTTGCGGCGGCCCACGGCCGAGCCGGACACGTTGAGAACGGCGCGGGGGGCGCGGGGCGCCTCGTCGGCCGGGGTTTCGGTGGAGTAGCTCTCGGGAGCCACGTCAATCTGGTCTGCGATCTTCGCCACGGTAGTTGAAGTCCTTTGTCTGAGTCTGCTGAACGAGGGACGCTACTGGGCGACCTGGTCGAGGGTGTACGGGGTGGGCTGCTGAGCAGCGTGCGGGTGCTCGGGGCCTGCGTAGACCTTCAGCTTGCGGAACTGGTCGCGACCGAGCGAGGTCTTCGGCAGCATGCCGCGGATCGCCTTCTCGACGGCGCGCTCGGGGTTCTTCTCGAGCAGCTCGGAGTACGTGGTGGCGCTGAGGCCGCCCGGGTAGCCCGAGTGACGGTACGCCTTCTTCTGCAGGAGCTTCGCACCGGTCAGCGCCACCTTCTCGGCGTTGACGATGATGACGAAGTCGCCCATGTCCATGTGCGGGGTGAAGGTGGCCTTGTTCTTGCCACGGAGGATGGCGGCCGCGTGGCTGGCCAGGCGGCCGAGAACCACGTCGGTGGCGTCGATGACGACCCAGCCGCGCTGGACCTCGCTG
>BADC01001025.1 GCA_000333435.1 Corynebacterium-like bacterium B27
GGGATCATGCCGTGCCCGTAGGCGTCGGCCTTCACGGCGAGCATCGTCGCGGCCGGCTGCGCCAGCTCCGAGAGGGTGCGCACGTTGTGCCGGAATGCCTCGAGGTCGATCACGGCCTCGCGCCGGGGAGCCGCCCCGCTCATGCGCCGTACTCCCGGCGCACCCGGCCCCCGAGCCGCGTCACGATCTCGTAGTTGATGGTGCCGGCCGCTTCGGCCCAGTCGTCCGCGCTCGGGTAGCCCTCGGCGGGGTCGCCGAAGAGCACCACCCGGTCGCCCACCTGCGCCTCGAGCGACCCGAGGTCGACCACGAACTGATCCATGGCCACACGGCCGACGATCGGATGCACGGCGCCACCGACCCACACGCTCCCCCGGTTGGACACGTGGCGGGCCACCCCGTCGGCGTACCCGAGCGGCACCAGCCCGAGCCAGGTGTCGGCGGCGGCGCGATAGGTGTAGCCGTACGAGACGCCGGTGCCGGCGGCGACGCGTTTCACCGAGATCAGCCGGCTCTCCACCCGCAGCGCCGGGCGCAGACCGAACTCGGCCGAATCCGTGCCCTCGAAGGGCGAGAGCCCGTACATCCCGATGCCCAGGCGCACGAGATCGAGCCGCGTGGCCGGCAGCCGCAGGGCGCCAGCGGTGGAGGCCAGGTGCCGCACCGACGGGTCGAGGCCGAGGCTGCGCGCGATGCCGGTGGCCTCCTCGAAGGCGCCAGCTGCGCGAGGTCGTCGTCGTCGCTCGCGTTCGAGAGATGGCTGAACAGTCCGTCGACCAGGATGCGCCGGTTCGCGACCGCGTCGCGCGCCGCCTGGAACACCGGCTCCCACTCCGACCGCTCGACGCCGTTGCGGCCGAGCCCGGTGTCGACCTTGAGGTGCACGCGGGCCGGCCGGGTCGGCGTGCCCGCCCCGGCGGCGCGCTCGAGCTGCAGGCGGCTGCTCACCCCGACGGCGATGTCGTTCTCGACGGCTTCGCCGAACTCCGGGTCGTGCCCGTGCAACCATGCGAGCACCGGCGCGCCGATCCCCGCCCGCCGCAGGGCGACGCCCTCCGCCCCGTCGGCGACGCCGAGCCAGGTCGCGCCGCCCTCGAGCGCCGCGCGAGCGGCGGGCGCGGCGCCGTGGCCGTAGCCGTCGGCTTTCACCACGGCCATCACGGCGGCCGGAGCGACGAGCGACCGCACGTGCGCGACGTTCGCACTGATCGCCTCGGTGTCGACGATCGCGCGCCGCAGCGCAGGAACCGACGCTCCCGCGTGGCGGGCTCCGGATGCCTCGGCCGACTCGACCACGCCCATCACGCCTCGCCCGACTCGGCCACGACGAACGCCACCGCAGTGCCACCGTCGTGGGTCATGCTGAGGTGCAGCCGGGTCGCGCCGATCGCGGCGAGCGCCTCGGCCACCCCGCCCGAGACGGCGAACTCCGGGTTGCGGTGCTCGTTCGACACCACCGTCATGTCGTGCCAGCGGAACTCGGTGGAGTGCCCGACGGCCTTGATCAGCGCCTCCTTCGCGGCGAAGCGGGCCGCGAGCGACCGCACCGGGAGCATCCGTTCGCTCGGAGCGAACAAGCGGTCGCGCAGTCGTGGCGTCTTCGAGAGCGCACGCTCGAACCGCGCGATCTCGACGAGATCGACCCCGACTCCGACGATCACGGCGGCCTACTCGACCGTGACGGACTTCGCCAGGTTGCGCGGTTGGTCGACGTCGAGGCCCTTGGCGGTCGCGAGCTCCATCGCGAACAGCTGCAGCGGGATGACCGTGAGCAGCGGCTCGAACAGGGGCGCGGCGAGCGGGATGCGGATCACCTCGTCGGCGAACGGCAGCACCGCCACGTCGCCCTCCTCGGCGATGGCGAGGATGCGCGCCCCGCGAGCCCGGATCTCCTGGATGTTCGAAACCACCTTCGCGTGCAGCGAGTTGGGGTCGCGCGGCGAGGGCACCACGACGAACACGGGCTGGCCCGGCTCGATCAACGCGATCGGGCCGTGCTTGAGCTCGCCGGCGGCGAAGCCCTCGGCGTGGATGTAGGCGAGTTCCTTGAGCTTCAGCGCGCCCTCGAGCGCGATCGGGTACCCCACGTGCCGGCCGAGGAAGAGCACGGCGCGGGTGTCGGACATCCACTTGGCCAGCTGGGAGATCTCGGGGGCGCTCGTCAGCACCTTGGCGATCTTCTCGGGGATCGCCTGCAGCTCCTTCAGCTGCGCGGCACCGACGGTCGCGTCGAGTTCGCCGCGCACCCGCGCGAGGTGCAGGCCGAACAGGTACAGCGCGGTGATCTGCGCCACGAACGCCTTCGTCGAGGCGACGGCCACCTCGGGGCCGGCGTGCGTGTAGACGACGGCATCGGATTCGCGGGCGATGGTGGCACCCTGCGTGTTGCAGATGGAGAGGGTGCGAGCGCCGTTCGCGATGGCGTACTTCACGGCCATCAGCGTGTCCATGGTCTCGCCCGACTGGCTGATCGACACCACGAGGGTGCGCGGCGTGAGCACCGGCTCCCGGTAGCGGAACTCGTGCGAGAGCTCCACCTCCACCGGGATGCGCGCCCACTTCTCGATGGCGTACTTGCCGAGCAGTCCCGAGTAGCTCGCGGTGCCGCAGGCGATGATGATCACGCGGTCGATGTCGCGCAGCGTCTCGTCGAGGTCCTCGAGTTCGGGCAGGACGACCTGGCCGTCGTGCACCCGCCCGAGGATGGTGTTGGCCACCGCTTCGGGCTCCTCGCTGATCTCCTTCGCCATGAAGCTCGACCAGCCGCCCTTCTCGGCGGCCGCCGCATCCCACGACACCTCGAACTCGTGCGTCTCGACCGGCGCGCCGTCGAAGTCGGTCACGGTCACCGTGTCGGGGGTGATCACGACGATCTGGTCCTGCCCGATCGCCACGGCGCGGTGCGTGTGCTCGACGAAGGCGGCCACGTCGGAGCCGAGGAAGTTCTCGCCCTCGCCGAGCCCGATCACGAGCGGCGAGTTGCGGCGGGCGCCCACCACGACGCCCGGCTCGTCCTGGTGCAGGGCGAGCAGCGTGAAGGCACCGTCGAGGCGCGACACGACGCGGCCGAGCGCCGCGGGCAGGCCGTCGCCCACCTCGTACTCGCGGCCGAGCAGCTTGGCCGCGACCTCGGTGTCGGTCTCGCTGTCGAACACGAAGCCGTCGTCGAGCAGTTCCTGCTTGAGCGTGCCGAAGTTCTCGATGATGCCGTTGTGGATGAGCGCGATCCGGCCGTCTGCCGAGAGGTGCGGATGCGCGTTCCCGTCGGTCGGGCCGCCGTGCGTCGCCCAGCGGGTGTGCCCGATCCCGGTCTGCCCGTCGCTCATCGGATGCGCCGCGAGGTCGTCGGCGAGCACCGCCAGCTTGCCGGCGCGCTTGCGGGTGGAGAGGGTGCCGTCAGCGCCGATCACGGCGACGCCGGCCGAGTCGTAACCGCGGTACTCCAGCCGGCGCAGTCCGCCGAGGAGCACCTCGAGGCTGCTGTTGTTGCCGACGTATCCCACGATTCCACACATGCGCTCGAGTTTAGCCGAGCGCGACCGGGCGACGGCTGACAGGGCCGGCGGCCCGCATCCGTTCCCGCGTCGGGCAGAATAGGAGTCCTATGCCCGACTCCTCTTCATCCGGTTTCGCGCAGTTCAGCCCCTTCATCGAGTTCGATCGGGCGCACTGGGCCGCTCTGGCGCCCTCGACCCCGCTTCCGCTGAAGGAGACGGAGATCGTGCAGCTGCGCGGGCTCGGCAACCCGCTCGACCTCCGCGAGGTCACCGAGGTCTACCTGCCGCTGGCGCGCCTGATCAACCTCTACGCCACCAGCGCGCAGCGATTGCACCGCTCCACTTCCGACTTCCTGGGCGAGCGGTCGAAGTCCACGCCGTTCGTCATCGGCGTCGCCGGCTCGGTGGCGGTGGGCAAGTCGACCACGTCACGCCTCCTCCGCGAGCTGCTGGCACGCTGGTCGGACACGCCTCGGGTCGAACTCGTCACGACCGATGGCTTCCTGCTGCCCAACCGCGAGCTGGAGCGGCGCGGGATCATGAGCCGCAAGGGCTTTCCGGAGTCGTACGACCGCCGGGCGCTGCTGCGCTTCGTGAGCGCGGTGAAGAGCGGGGTGCCCGAGGTGCGTGCGCCGTTCTACTCCCACCTCAGTTACGACATCGTGCCTGAAGCCCAGGTGGTGGTGCGACAGCCCGACATCCTCATCGTCGAGGGGCTCAACGTGCTGCAGCCGCCGGCCGCGAGCAACACGCTCGCGGTGAGCGACTTGTTCGACTTCTCGGTCTACGTGGATGCCCGCACCACCGACATCGCGAACTGGTACGAGAGCCGCTTCCTCGACCTGCAGCGCGGCGCCTTCGCGAACCCGAAGTCCTACTTCCACCGCTATTCGAGCCTCAGCGAGGTCGAAGCGCGTGCCACCGCCCGCTCGATCTGGGAGTCCATCAACCTCCCGAACCTCATGGCGAACATCCGCCCCACCCGCTCCCGAGCCACCCTGGTCCTCCAAAAGGACTCCGACCACACGGTGAACAAGGTCCTCCTCCGAAAGCTCTGACTCCTCGCGACCCGTCGATTTTG
>BADC01001024.1 GCA_000333435.1 Corynebacterium-like bacterium B27
CGATGACCGACTCCGAGAAATGGAACTACTTCGAGATCCGGCCCCGCGCCGTCACCGGCATCCGCTTCCGCGCCGCTCAGGGGGCGAGGGGGAGCGTGCAGACGACCACTCCGCCCGGAGCGGTCTGATCGATGGTCACCGTGCCACGGTGGCGGCGGATGATCTCGGCGACGATGGCGAGACCCAGACCGTAGTGGCGCACGGCGCCCGCGCCGGTGGACTCGAGGGCGCGGCCGCTGGCGAAGCGCTCGAACGCGTTCGCCGCGATCTCCGGCGCGAAGCCGGGCCCGTCGTCGGTGACGCGCACCACCGCGCGGCCCGCATCCGCTGTCACCGAGATGTCGACGGTGGAACGGGCGTGGTCGAGCGCGTTCGAGGCGAGCGCGACGACCAGTCGCAGGAGGGCCGCCCGCGAGCCCGAGACGGTGACCGGCGAGGGGTCGCCCGATCGGGTGAGGGCGACACCGCGGGAGTCCGCGTCCGGGCCGAGCAGCCCGGCCGATTCGTCGGCCACGGCGACCAGGTCGACGTCGACCGGTTCGGCGACGCTCCGCGGGTCCGCCGCGATCAGCAGGTCGTCGAGGATCTCGGTGAGGGCACGCGCGTCGGCGACGATCTCGTCGACCGAGTCGCGCACATCCGCGGGGAGGCCGGGTGCGCCGCGCCGCCGCAGCAGCTGGGCCCGCGTGCTCAGCAGGGTGAGCGGGGTGCGGAGCTCGTGGCTGGCGTCGGCCACGAACCGGCGCTGCAGTGCGAGCGCGTCGGCGAGCGGGCGGATCGCCCGCCGCGCCATCAGGTACGCGGCGACGAACGCGAGCACGGCGGCCACGGCGCCGGCGACCAGGAGCGCCGCGCCGAGCCGGGTGAGTTCTTCGGTGCTCTCGTGCAGATC
>BADC01001023.1 GCA_000333435.1 Corynebacterium-like bacterium B27
GGATCCGGCTTCCTGCTTGGCGGTGATGCTCCGGGCATTGCCGATATCGTGACGGCCACCCTCTGGTCGACCTTGGCCGACCGTTTCGACGTCATCGCAGCGATCCTGAAGGAAACCGCTCCCGCGACGCTCGCGCTTACGCGACGGATCGCGGAATTGCCGCAAATGGCCAAGCTCGCCGCAACTGCCCGTGAAAAATACGGCGACGCTTATTGCGGCGGCCAGATCGAAGCCTCTTTGCGCAAGGTACTTGAGGCCTGAGCAGGCGCCGTGCGCCCTGTGACGGTCAGGCCTCGGCCGGCGCCCGCTCTTCGCGGAGCTTCGCCGAAATCCAGCGGAGCTGTCGTTCGAATTCCTCGGCCGGCTGGCCGCCGGAGATGAGATAGCGATCGCCGACGATGACGGCGGGGACTCCGTTGATCCCGCGCTCACGCCAAAGTGATTCCTCCGCGCGAACCTGCTCGGCGTAGCGGTCGGACGCGAGTACCTCGAGGGCTTCGGTGGCGTCCAGACCTACCGCTTCGGCAGCGGCGGCGAGGGCATCGGGATCGCCCGGATCCTTCTGGTCCGTGAAATACAGCGCGAAGAGCGCGCGCTTCATCTCGATCTGGCGCCCCTTATCGCCGGCCCAGGCGATCAGCCGATGGGCATCGAAGGTGTTGTAGGCGCGGCTCGTGTCCGCCGCGTTCATCGTGAAGCCGACCTCCGCCGCGCGATTCCGGATGCGCGCCCGGTTCTCGCGCGCCTGATCGGGCGACATTCCGTATTTTCGGGCGATGTGGTCGAGCCCGTTCTCGCCGCCGGCCGGCATGTCCGGGTTGAGCTCGAAGGGGTGAAAGCTGATCTCGGAATCGATCTCGTTCGCGAGATTGTCGAGCGCCTTCTCAAGGCCGTACAGACCGATCGCGCACCAGGGGCAGGCGATATCGGACACGAAATCGATCTTCAGCTTCTGGAGCATGGTGCGAGCCTTCATGGTGAGCTTGACGTGCACCCCAAGGTCGGAGCGAAACCTTGCTTGTGCAAGCGGGTTCGAGCGCGGGCGGCTGCTCAGCGAGGCCGAACCGCGGCAAGACTGGTCACTGGCTTTGGATCATCA
>BADC01001022.1 GCA_000333435.1 Corynebacterium-like bacterium B27
CGCCGGAGCGGTAGGCCCGCTCCCACCCGAGAGTCGGGAACGGAGCGTACTTCTCCGCGTCCTTCGCCGGGTCGAGATACCGGGCGAGCCCCACTCCCCCGATGACGAGCTCACCCACCTCCCCCTCGCCCACCCGGCTGCCGTGGGCGTCGACGACGGCGAGCATCCAGCCGTCCAGCGGCAGACCGATGCGCACCGGGCCGGTACCGAGCAGAGCCGCGCAGGCGACGACGGTGGCCTCGGTGGGACCGTAGGTGTTCCAGACCTCGCGGCCGCGGGCGGTGATGCGCGCCACCAGCTCGGGCGGGCAGGCTTCACCGCCGAAGATGACGAGGCGCACCAGCTCGAGCGACTCCTCGGGCCAGAGAGCGGCGAGGGTGGGCACGGTGGAGACGACGGTGATGCCGTGGGCGATCAGCCACGGGCCGAGGTCGACACCGGAGCGCACCAGCGAGCGCGGCGCGGGCACGAGGCAGGCCCCGTTGCGCCAGGCGAGCCACATCTCCTCGCAGGAGGCGTCGAACGCCACCGAAAGCCCGGCGAGCACGCGGTCGCCCGGGCCGATGGGGTCACCCTGCAGGAACAGTCGCGCCTCGGCATCGACGAAGGCGGCGGCGGAGCGGTGGGTCACCGCGACGCCCTTGGGCACGCCGGTAGAGCCGGAGGTGAAGATGATCCAGGCGTCGTCGTTGGGCGTGGGCGACCCGACGGCGGGGATGGTGCCGGTCGGCGTGGCGAGGGAGGGCGGGGTGTCGCTGGGGAGGGTGCGCGCGGTGAGCGCGACCTCGGCGTCGGAGCCGGTGGCACCGGCGGGGCCGGCCTCGACCGCCGGGCCTGTCGCGCCGGTCGCACCGGCGCGCGCCTGGAACACTCCGCCCGGCCCCACCACGCCCATCACGCGGGCCTCGCCGAAGACGAGCTGGGCGCGCTCCTCAGGGTCGTCCGCGTCGACCGGAACGTACGCGGCGCCGACGGTCAGCACCGCGAGGATCGACACGTACAGCTCACGTGTGCCCGACGGGATGCGGATACCGACCCGATCGCCGCGCCGCACCCCCGCGCGGGTGAGGGCTGCCGCCTGCGTGTTGACGAGCCGCACGAGGCGGCGGTAGC
>BADC01001021.1 GCA_000333435.1 Corynebacterium-like bacterium B27
GCTGCTCTGGCTGGAGACCCGTCGAACCCGTTGATGAAGATCAGCGACGTCGCCGAGCTCGCCGAGATCGGGCACGCGGCCGGAGCGCTCGTGGTGGTCGACAACACCTTCGCCTCGCCCTACCTGCAGCAGCCGCTCGCGCTCGGCGCCGACATCGTGGTGCACTCCACCACGAAATACCTCGGCGGTCACTCCGACGTGCTCGGCGGGGCGGTCGTGCTGAACGACGACGCGCTGGCCGAGAAGATCCGCTTCCTGCAGTTCGCGGCCGGCGGCGTCTCGGGCCCGATGGATGCCTGGCTCACCGTGCGCGGCATCAAGACCCTGGCGGTGCGGATGGACCGGCACTCGGCCAACGCGCAGGCCATCGCCGAGCACCTGGTGGGCCACCCCGCGCTCGAGGCGGTGTACTACCCGGGCCTGCCGACGCATCCGGGGCACGAACTCGCGAAACGGCAGATGAAGTCGTTCGGCGGCATGATCTCGGTGGCGCTCAAGGGCGGCCCCCGGGCGGCGCGGAAGTTCGCCGAGTCGACCGAGGTGTTCCAGCTCGCCGAGTCGCTCGGCGGCGTCGAGTCGCTGATCGGCTACCCCTCCGAGATGACGCACGCCTCGGTGAAGGGCACGGCGCTCGAGGTGCCCGAGAACGTCATCCGGCTCTCCGTGGGCATCGAGGCGGTCGACGACCTGCTGGCCGACATCGACCGCGCCCTGCCGCGCCGGTAACGCGGCATGAGCAGCGTGGGCCTGAACTGGGCCGGTACCTACGAGTTCGGCGCCCGCGAGCTGCTGCGCCCCCGCGAGGTGGAAGAGGTGGCGACCATCGTCGCCGGCGCCACCCGCGTGCGGGCGCTCGGCACCCGTCACTCCTTCAACGACCTGGCCGACAGCCCCGGCGAACTGCTGACCCTGGTCGATCTGGAACCGCATCCGGAGATCGACCCGGTCGCACGCACGGTCACCGTCGCCGCCGGCACCCGTTTCGCGGTGCTCGCCGCGCACCTGCAGTCGCACGGCTGGGCTCTGCACAACCTCGGCTCGCTGCCGCACATCTCGATCGGCGGCGCGATCGCCACCGGCACGCACGGCTCCGGCGTCGGCAACGGCAACTTGTCCACAGCCGTCGCCGCGCTCGAACTCGTGACCGGCCGGGGCGACGTGCTGCACATCTCGCGCGCCGACCCGCGATTCGAAGGGGTCGTGGTCGGGCTCGGGATGCTCGGCATCACCACCCGGGTGACCCTCGACATCCAGCCCAGCTATCAGGTGCAGCAGGACGTGTACGTCGACCTGCCGTGGGAGGCCGCGCTCGGCGCCTTCGCCGAGATCGTCTCGGCGGCCTACAGCGTGAGCCTCTTCGGCGGCTGGGCGGATGCGACGCTCAAGCAGGTGTGGCTGAAGTCGCGTCTGCCCGAGGGCTCGGTGACGCCCCTGACGATGCCCGCCGAGTTCCACGGGGCCGTGGCGACCGGCGACAAGGTGATGTCGCCCGCGGGCGACGACCTCGACAACACCACGGTGCAAGGCGGCGTGCCCGGGCCCTGGTCGGAGCGGCTGCCGCACTTCCGGGCCGACGTCACGCCCTCCAACGGCGACGAGATCCAGACGGAGTACTTCGTGCCGCTCGAGCACGCCGTGTCCGCGCTGACGGCCGTGCGCGCGCTGGGCGAGCGCATCGACCCCCACCTGCTCGTCACCGAGCTCCGCACGGTCGCGGCGGATGCGCTCTGGCTGAGCCCGGCGAACGGCCGCGATTCC
>BADC01001020.1 GCA_000333435.1 Corynebacterium-like bacterium B27
GGTGGCGGGCGGTTCGGCCACGTCGGTCGAGTACGAGTTCACACGGCACGGTCCCATCATCCATCGCGACCCGGCCCGCGGTATCGCGGTCGCCGTGCGTGCCGTGTGGCTCGAAGCCGGAATGGCGCCCTACCTCGCGAGCATCGGCTACCTCGACGCGGCCGACGGCGACGAGTTCGTGGCGGCGCTGGATCGCTGGGGAGCGCCCGGGGTGAACCAGGTGTTCGCCACCCCCGACGGCGACTTCGGGCGGCAGTCGAGCACCATGATCCCCCGCCGCGTGGGCTGGGACGGCAGCCTGCCCGTGCCGGGCGACGGCCGCTACGAATGGGACGGCTTCGTGCGCTCCAGCGGGCTGCCCGGCAGCCGCCGGCCCGACACGGGCTGGGTGATGAGCGCCAACGAGATGAACCTGCCCGACGGCTACCGCAACGACGAGCTCACCACCACCTACGACTGGTACTCCTCCGCCCGGGCCGAGCGGCTGCGCGACTGGCTGGGATCGGCGGCGGTGGTCGGCATCGAGGAGAGCGTGCGGATGCAGTCCGACACCCTCTCGGTGCACGCCCTGCGCGTCATCGCGCTGCTCGCGCCGGTCGACTCCGCCGCCATCGCGGAGGGTGCGGTACTCGACCGCCTGCGCGCCTGGGACGGCCGGGAGGATGCCGGCTCGTTCGAGGCGCTGGTGTTCGAGATCTGGTTGCGGCGGCACCTGCGGCCGTGGCTGCTGCGCGAGCACCTGGGGCGGCGCGGGCTCTCAGAAGAGCAGATCACCGCATCCGCTCGGCTGGTGCTGAAGGACGAATCGTTCGGCGGCGACCTGCGCGGCGACCTGCGGATGCTCGCCGACGTGCTGGCCTCGCCCGGCGGTGTCGCGGCGCTCACCGCCGCGGTGGGATCGACGCTCGGCGATGCGCTCGCGGAGATCGAGGGCCGGCTCGGCACCGACCCCTCGTGGCACACCTGGGGGGCGCTGCACCACTCGTTGCTCGTGCATCCGGGGCTCGACGGCGTGGCCGGCGTGCCGGCGGAGTGGTCGCGCCTCGGCCCGGTGCCGCGCGGCGGCAGCGGCGACACCGTGGGCAACGCGGGGTACGACGCCACCTTCCGGCAGAGCATCGGGTCGACCTTCCGCATGGTGGTCGACGTGGGGGAGTGGGACGGCAGCCGGGCGATGAACGCGCCCGGGCAGTCGGGCGATCCGCGGTCGCCGCACTACGCCGACCTGTTCGAGGCGTGGGCGGCGGGCGACAGCTTTCCGCTCGTGTATTCGCGGGCTGCGGTGGAGGCGAACGCANGCACGCGCATCCGCTTGGAGCCGTCNGCGTAGCTCGGGCGGTTCCCTGGTGCTCGGGCGGTCAGGGCGCCCGGC
>BADC01001019.1 GCA_000333435.1 Corynebacterium-like bacterium B27
CACATCCGGATGCACGCGGGTGCCCCGGGTCACCGCCACCGCGTCGGGGATGATGCGCTCGGCGAGCGGCCCGATGAGCCCCGTGCGCAGCGCGACGATCCCCTCCTCCGACGCCGCGTCCTGGTACGCGACGACGATCCGGTTGAGCCGGTCGCTCACCGAGGTCGACAGGCGCGTGGTGCCGACGTTGTCGTACGGGTTCATCGACGCGATCACCCGGAAGGTCGGTTGCGCCTCGATGAGCCCCACCCGCGGCACCTCCACCGCGCGGTCGGCCATGGCGGTGAGCAGGGTGTTGAGGGTGTCCTCGGGCGCGCGGTTGAACTCCTCGATGTAGAGGAAGCCGCCTTGCCGCATCGCCTCGACGAGTGGGCCGGCCACGAAGTTGTCGGCGCTGTAGTCCTCGCGCAGCACCCGCGCGGGGTTGTGGTGCCCCACCAGCTTGGCCGGAGTCAGATCGGCGTTGCCCTCCACGAACAGCAGCGGAATGCCCCACTCCTCGGTGATCGCCTTCAGCATCGTGGTCTTCGAGGTGCCGGGCGGCCCCTCGAGCACGAGGTCGCGCCCGGCGGCCACGGCCGCGAGCGCGAGCTCCAGCTCACGTTCGCGGCCCACCAGGTGCGCGGCGATGCGCCGCCGGGTCTCGGCGACATCCGTCTCACCCATTCCGCCTCCTCACTCGCTCACGCTGGTCATTCGATCGCTCGTCACTTGATCGTGTACCCGGCGTCGATCTTCAGCTCCGTGCCCGTGACGTATCGCGCCTCATCGGAGGCGAGATAGAGCACGGCGTTCGAGATGTCGATCGGCTCGACCCACGGGATGGGCAGCGCGTTGGTGGTGGCGAAGATCTCGGCCGCCGCCTCCTGGGTCGGGTGCTCCACATCGGGCATGAACAGCTTGAACGTGGCCTCGTTGAGGATCATGTCGGTCGCCACCCCGGTCGGGTGCACGGTGTTCACCCGGATGCGGTGCGGCGCCAGCTCGAGCGCGAGCGTGCGCATGATGCCCACCACCGCGTGCTTCGACGCGGTGTACGCGACCACGTTCGGCGTGCCCTTGAGCCCGGCCGTGGAGGAGGTGAGGATGATCGAACCGCCCGTGCCCTGCTCGATCAGGTGCGGGATGACCGCCTTGGCCGTGTGCCACACGCCCTTCGCGTTGATGTCGTTGACCATCTCCCATTCCGCGTCCTCGACGAGTTGCGATTGCTCGCCGAACGCGAAGATGCCCGCGTTCGCCGACACGATGTCGACGTGCCCGAGTTCGGCGACGCCCTCGTCGAGCGCGGCCTTCAGCGCGTCGTAGTCGCGAACGTCGGCCTTGCGGGCCACGATGCGGCGGTCGAGCGCCTCGACCTGGCGCACCGTCTCGGCGAGATCCTCCTCGGTGGCGCCGGCGTAGTAGCGCTCCATGCCCGGGATCGGCTCCGCGATGTCGATCGCGATGATGTCGGCACCCTCCTGCGCCAGCCGGAGGGCGTGCGAGCGCCCCTGGCCGCGGGCCGCGCCCGTAATGAACGCGACCTTCCCCTCCACACGCCCGGTCATTTGACCGCCGCCCCCGCGTCCACCGGCAGGGTGACGCCCGTGACGTAGCGCGACTCGTCCGAGGCCAGCCAGAGCAGGGCGTTCGAGATGTCGACCGCTTCGACCCAGGGCACCGGCAAGGCGTTCATGAAGGTCGCGGCGTCGGCGAAGTCCTGCTTCGTCGGGTTCTCGAGGTCAGGCCGGAACAACCGGTAGATGGCGTCGTTCTGCACCATCGGCGTGTCGACCGTGGTCGGATGCAGGCTGTTCACCCGGATGAAGTCCGGCGCCAGTTCGAGCGCGAGCGTGCGCATGAGGCCCACGACGCCGTGCTTGGCGGAGACGTAGTGCGAGATGTTCTCGTAGGGGAACAGACCCGCGTCCGAGCTGGTGAGGATGATCGACCCGCCGCGTCCACCGGCCCGGAGGTGCGGGATGGCGGCCTTCGCCGTGCGCCACACCCCACCCAGGTTGATGTCGATCATGTTCTTCCATTCCGCATCCGGAATGTCCTGCGACTTGTTCGGCGACCCGGAGATGCCGGCGTTGGCCGAGACGATGTCGAGGCGGCCGAGTTCGGCGACCCCCGCATCCAGCGCGCCCTTCAGTTGCTCGAAGTCGCGCACGTCGGCCTTCGAGGCGACGATGCGCCGGTCGAGCGCTTCGACCTGGCGCACGGTCTCGGCGAGATCCTCCTCCGTCGCCGGATCGTACGGGTTCTCCGGGATCGCCTCGCAGATGTCGATCGCGATGATGTCGGCGCCCTCCTGCGCCAGCCGGATGGCGTGCGAGCGCCCCTGACCACGCGCCGCGCCCGTGATGAACGCGACCTTTCCTTCTACCCGCCCCATTGCGAGCTCCTTTCTCGAGTTGCCGCTGGGAATCCTGCTACTTGATGAGAGATCCGGCGTCGATCGGCAGCGTGACCCCGGTCACGTACCGCGACTCGTCGGACGCCAGCCAGAGCACGGCGTTGGAGATGTCGACCGGTTCGACCCACTTGATCGGCAGCGCATTGAGCGTCTGGAACCGCTCACCGACCACGTCACGTGTGCGCTCCTCGACCGGCAGGTCGCCGGCGAACAGGGCGTAGGTCGCGTCGTTCTGGATCATGTCGGTGTCGACACTGGTCGGATGCACCGAGTTCACCCGGATGAAATCCGGTGCCAACTCGAGCGCGAGCGTGCGCATCAGCCCGACCACCCCGTGCTTGGCGGCGACGTAGTGCCCGATGTTCGGGATGGCCATGAGCCCCGCCGTCGACGAGGTGAGGATGATCGAGCCCCCGTTGCCGCCCGCCTTGAGATGCGGGATCGCCGCCTTCACCGCATGCCAGACCCCGGTGAGGTTGGTGTCGAGCATGTCGCTCCACTGCTCCTCGGTGAGCTCCTCCATGCTGCCGAAACTGAAGATGCCCGCATTGGCGGCCACGATGTCGAGGCGGCCGAGCTGGGCGACGCCCTCGTCGAGCGCCGCCTTCGTCGCGTCGTAGTCCCGAACATCCGCTTTGGTCGCCACGATGCGCCGGTCGAGCGCCTCGATCTGGCGCACCGTCTCGGCCATGTCGTCGGGGGTCGACATCGGGTACGGCACCGTGCCGATCTGGTCCTCGATGTCCACCGCGATGATGTCGGCACCCTCTTGCGCCAACCGCAGCGCGTGACTGCGGCCCTGGCCGCGGGCCGCGCCCGTGACGAACGCGACCTTTCCTTCTACCCGCCCCATTGCGAGCTCCCTTCTCTTCTCTTCGTACTCTTCGTTCTTTTCGTTTCCGGTTTTCGTTCGGGGTTTCCGGTACCCGCTCAGAACTGGGTGTTGCCCGCGTCGACGGTGAGTTCGAGGCTCGTGACGTAGCGCGATTCGTCGGAGGCGAGCCAGAGCACGGCGTTCGACTGGTCGACGGGTTCGGTGATCTCGATCGGCAGCAGATTCGCGAGCATCCCGCCGAGCTTCGGATGCGCCTCCAGCAGCGGCCCGAACGCGCCACCACCGAGGGTGCCCATCGGGGTGTTGACCCCGGTGGGGTGGATGGTGTTGACCCGCACGTTGTATTCGGCGAGCTCAGTGGCGTAGGCGCGCATGAGCCCGACCACACCGTGCTTCGAGGCGACGTAGGCCGAGAGGAACGGCAGGCCCTTGATGCCCGCCGCCGAGCTGGTCATGATGATCGACCCGCCGCCGTTGTCGATGAGGTGCTGCGTCGTGGTCTGGAGGGTGTTCCAGGTTCCGGTGAGGTTGGTGCCGATGGTCTGCTCCCAGACGTCCTCCGAAGTGCCCTGCCAGTCGGCGATCACGCAGATGCCCGCGTTCGCCACCACGATGTCGAGCTTGCCGAGCTGGCCGACGCCCTCGTCGACGGCCGCTTTCAGCGCGGCGCGGTCACGGATGTCGACCTTCGTCGCGATGATCCGCCGGTCGAGCGCCTCGACCTGACGCACGGTCTCGGCGAGGTCCTCCTCGGTGGCCGAGGGGTAGTCGATGTTCGGGATGTGGTCGGCCAGGTCGACCGCGATGATGTCCGCGCCCTCTTGCGCGAGGCGGATCGCGTGCGAGCGCCCCTGTCCACGAGCGGCTCCGGTGATGAAGGCGACCTTGCCCTCGACTCGACCCATTGCATGTTCCTTTCTCTTCACGCGGGTCGTGAATGCGGCCCGTGGCCTTGATCCCCGCGGTCAGTCCCCCGGGGTGAATCCGGCGAGGGGGTTCTCCTCGCACGCACTGACCGGCGGATGCGCGGGGCGGGTCAGCGAGAGCGTCACGGGCACCCCGCGACGCGGGGCCCGTTCGGTGCGGTGCGAGTGGTCACCCTCGGGCTTCGGGATCGAACCGTCCATCTTGCGCTTCTGCAGGGCTTCTTCGCCGAAGCCGCGCACGCATTCCGGGTCAGGACCGTCGAGGGGCAGGCCGGTGAAGAACTTCGCCGCCATGCATCCACCCTTGCAGGAGTCGAAGAACGAGCAACTCGTGCACGCCCCACCCGACTGCGGCGTGCGGAGTCTCGTGAACAACTCGGAGTTGCGCCACACCTCCTGGAATCCGCCCTCGCTCCGCACATTTCCGGCGAGGAACTCGTCGTGGATCGCGAAGGGGCACGCGTACACGTCGCCGACCGGATCGATCAGGCACACCACCCGCCCCGCACCGCACAGGTTCAGGCCCGGCAGCGCCGACCCGTAGGCGGAGAGGTGGAAGAACGAGTCACCGGTCAGGACGTTCTCGCCGTTGGCGACCAACCAGTCGTACAGTTCGCGCTGCTGCTCGGGCAACGGGTGCAGCTCGTCCCACACGTCGGCACCGCGGCCGGACGGGCGGAGACGGGTCAGGCGCAGCTGTGCACCGTACTCGTCGGCGATGGCCTTGAACTCGTCCAGCTGCCCGATGTTCTGGCGGGTGCACACCACCGAGATCTTGAACCCGGTGAAGCCGGCGTCCTTCATGTTCTGCATGGCACGCATCGCCGTGGCGTAGGAGCCGGGGCCTCGCACGTAGTCGTTGACCTCCGCGGTCGCGCCGTCCAACGAGATCTGAACATCCACGTAATCGCTCGCGGCGAGCTTGCGCGCCACCTCGGGAGTGATCTTCACCCCGTTGGTCGAGAACTTCACCCCGACCTTGTGGGCGGTGGCGTAGTCGACGAGCTCCCAGAAGTCACTGCGGACCGTGGGTTCGCCGCCCCCGATGTTCACGTAGAACACCTGCATCCGTTCGAGTTCGTCGATCACCGCCTTGCACTCCGCCGTGCTCAGCTCGCGCGGATCGCGTCGGCCCGAACTCGACAGGCAGTGCACACAACTCAGGTTGCAGGCGTAGGTCAGCTCCCAGGTGAGACAGATCGGCGAATCCAGACCGTACTCGAACAGGTCGACCAGCCGCTGCGTCTTGACCGGTGCGGCGGGAGTCGCCCGAGCGGTGGCGGCGGCCGTACCCGTGGGTGGCGCATCCAGGATCGTCATTGCTTCCTCTCGATCACCATCGACGACGCGGCGAGCGTGCCGAGAGCGGATTGATAGCGGGGAACGTCGGCAGCGCCGATTCCGGCGCTCTCGAACGCGGCCCGGACCGATGGGGCGGTGGTCAGCGACTGCACCGCTGCGAGCAGGGCTCGGTCTTTCAGGAACGACAGCTTGCGGGTGCCGAAGTGGTAGAGCAGAGCACCGAACGGCTCCGGTCGCACCGAGACCTGTGGGTGCAGATCCCACGCGCTGTCGAGATCCGGAGCGGTAGAATCGGGCGCGGTCATGGCCGGCTCAGTAGACGCCGCACATACCGTCGATCGAGACCTCTTCGACCAGCGAATCGGCTTCGATCAGCGCGCTCGACTCGGGCGTGGGAACAGCGGGTTCACGTGTACTCATGGGATTCTCCTCATGGTCGTAATCGTCTTCTTCGTCGAATTACTGTGATGAAGACGATACTAATGACACCGAGTGCCGAATGGAAGACCGAACGCCGAATGGAGGGGAATCGATGAGCCTCGACTCGTCGGCCCGCGCGGGCGAGCCACCCCGCCTCGGTCGCACCCCCTCGACCTCGCAGGCCGAGCTCAGTCACATCGCACTGCAACTGTTCGTCGAGCACGGCTTCGATGAGACCACCATCGATGAGATCGCCGCGCGAGCCGGAATCGGGCGCCGCACCTTCTTTCGCTACTTCCCGTCGAAGAACGATCTGCCGTGGGGCGAGTTCGAATTGCTCCTCGACCGGATGCGCGCCTACCTGCAGTCCCTGCCCGCGTCGTTGCCCTTGGCGGAGGCCCTTCGGCAGGCGGTGATCGAGTTCAACCGCTTCCCGCCCGAGGAGGTGCCCTACCACCGGCAGCGCATGGCTCTGCTGCTGAACGTGCCGACGCTGGTGGCGCATTCGACTCTGCGGTATGCCTCCTGGCGGCAGGTGGTGGCGGAGTTCGCGGCCTCCCGGCTCGGTGTACCCGAAAACGGCCTGCAGCCACAAGCGATCGCCTGGGCGTACCTCGCGGTGTCGCTGTCGGCCTACGAGCAGTGGCTGAAGCATGACGATGCCGACCTCGCCGAGCTGCTCGACTCCGCCATCCGGATGCTCGGCACCACCTTCGATCCGCGCACTGCTCTCTAGGCATGACACCACCGGACGAACCCGAGTACGACGTGATCGTGGTGGGTGCCGGCGGGGCGGGTGCCCCTCTGGCGGCCGCGCTCGTGTCGGGCGGGAAGCGGGTGCTGCTGGTCGAGGCAGGGCCGGTGCCCGAGACCGCCGCCGGGATGCCGGCGGACCTGCTCGACGCGGGTACGATCCGGGGGGCCGACCCCGCGCATCCGGACAACTGGGCATTCGACGCGCATCTCACACCCACGCGCCCGTACTCCATCGCCCGCGGCAGGATCGCCGGCGGGTCGACCACCATCAACGGTGCCTACTTCGTGCGCCCGCGTCGCGCCGATTTCGACGACTGGGTGGCCGCGGGCAACCCCGAGTGGAGCTACGAGGCCTGCCTGCCGTTCCTCCGGAACCTGGAGGCCGACGTCGACTTCCCTGCATCCGCCCTCCACGGCACGACCGGCCCGATGCCGGTCTCGCGCCCTGCGCTCGCGCCCGGCCGCGCGGCGTCGATAGGCAGAACCGAGGTCACCCCTCCCGACGGACCCCCACAGAACACTGTCCCCGCCACGCCTGTCCAAACCGCTCACCCCGTCACGGCCGCATTCGCGACCGCGGCCGCGGGCGCTGGCTACGCCGACGAACCCGATAAGAACGGCGAGCAGCCGCCCGGCCACGGACCCCTCCCGATGAACGTCCGCGACGGCGTCCGCTGGAACACCGCGCTCGCCTACCTTCTCCCCCTTGCCGACCACCCCGGATTGGAGGTGCGAGCGAACACGTCGGTGAGCCGCATCCTCTTCGAAGGCACTCGCGCCGTTGGCGTGGAGCTCGCACCGACGGCCGAAGGGGAAGCAGTGGCTCGCGGGCGGGAGGTCGTGCTCGCCGCCGGCAGCATCATGTCCCCCACCCTGCTCCTGCGCTCGGGGATCGGCCCGCGCCTCGAGCTCGAGGTGCTCGGGATTGCGGTGGTGGCCGATGCACCCGGTGTCGGCGTGGGCTTCAGCGACCATCCGCAGGTGGAGCTCACCTGGCGACCGCGCGCCGATGTGGCTCTGCAGCCCCACGAGACGGCGATGGAAAGCACGCTCAATGCGGCCCTCGACGGGGGTGGCGAGTTCGAGGCCATACCGCTGCTCAGGCCGATGCACACCCTGCTGACCGGGGGGCCATCCCCCTCTCCCGATCTCGCCGTGCTCGTGGCGCTGCAGACCGCACAATCGCGAGGACGCATCCGGCTGACATCGAATGACCCTTCCGCTCCACCGCGCATCGACTACGACTACCTCGCAGCAGCGGGGGATCGCGCGAAAATGCGCCAGGCGGTGCGCCGCACAGCTCACCTGCTCCAGTCCCGGGCCTTTGGCGCGGTCTCTGAAGGGCTGTCGAACATCGACGCGGCGACGCTTTCGGACGACGCGACGCTCGATCGCTGGGTGCAACAGAACCTCGGCACGGCCATCCACCTCTGCGGGAGCGCGCGCATGGGTGCCCCCGGCGACCCAGGAGCCGTGGTCGACCAACAAGGACGGGTGCGCGGCACAACGGCATTGCGGGTGGTGGACACGTCGATCGTGCCGACTGTGCCGCGGCGTGGCCCGGCGCTCACCGCCGTCCTCCTCGGCACGCGCATCGCCGATGCAATGCTCCACCTGTAAACGACTCACCGTTACACCCTCTCCGCGGCCCGTATGCCGCATGCGGTAGCGGTGGCCCGATTGCTTGATTCGAAACTCTGTTCGATATATGATTGAGCTAAGCTCATGAAAAGTCAAATCTCTTTCCGAATCACTTCCGCCGGCGACGTCCCCGCCGCCGACGCGTTGCCTGCCTCGGCGCAGTCCCGGCAGGCGCTCGCGCGCGGCATCGGCGCAGATGCCGCAGCGGTGGCGGTCATCCGTCGGGAGCAGGCTGCGCTCGAGGCGAAGGCGGTCGAGCTGCTGGCTGCAGCGGCCTGCAAGGCCGACCAGCTCGGCCGCTTACCCGGCTGTTCCCTGCAGCATTCGAGGAGATCATTGGTGGCCGAAGTCGCCACGACCCTGAAGATTCCCGAGTCGACGGCGGCCCGGCGAATCGACGAAGCCGAGCTGCTCAGCCGAATCCTCCCCGCAACTTTGGCGGCGTTGGCGCGCGGCGACATCGGGTATCAGCACGCGCAGGCGATCGTGCGCGAAGCGCGATCGCTCCCCGTCGGCGCGAGCGGCGAATTCGAGAACGCCGCTCTGGCCGAGGCCGTCTCTCTCACTCCCGCCCAGCTCGCCGGTCGTTCACGACTGCTGCGCGAGCGGATGCATCCGGAGACCATCGAGGCGCGCCATCGCGAGGCGCGCGAGGAGCGCGCCGTGTGGATCGAGAACGAGCACGACGGAATGGCCTCGGTCGTCTGTCATCTGCCCGCAGCATCGGCGTTCGCCATCGACGACACCATCGACCAGCTCGCTCGCGCACTGCACTCGCCGGAGGAGACTCGGACCCATGCGCAACTTCGCGCTGACGGTCTCGTCGACCTCCTCCTTCATCGCGACGGCGAGATCGCGGCGCGTGCACGCGGCATCCGAGCGAACATCGCTGTCACCGTGCCGGTCATGACGCTCCTCGGTCGTTCCGACGAGCCCGGCGAGCTTCTCGGCTACGGACCGATAGACATCGAGACCACACGGCGGCTCGCGGCGGGAGCACCGTCGTTCACCCGCATCCTGTCCGACCCGATCACCCGTCAACGGCTCAGCGTGGGTCGCGAGCATTACAAAGTGCCTGCAGACCTCCGAGCAGCGGTCGTGCTCGACGACGAGACCTGCCGCTTCCCCGGCTGCCGCCGCCGGGCCGATCGTTGCGATCTCGATCACACCACCGATTGGGCGCACGGCGGTGAGACCAGCCTCGACAACCTGGCAGCGCTCTGCCGCCGACATCACACCCTCAAACATCAATCGGACTGGCAGGTAGAGCCCGGTGACAGGCGCGCATTGCACTGGAGGGCGCCGTCTGGCGCGCGGTACACCACGCGCCCACCCGACCACCGCCGACCACATCGGGCGGTCACCAACCCGAACCGCCCACCCGGCAACGTCCCCCGCCGACAACCGCAGCCCCTCCCCGATGAACCCCCCTTCTGACGCGCCCGGCCACCCGTCCGGCGCCAACACGCGCCGAAGCACACTCCGGCTACGCAGGACGGGGGCATCTTTGAGCGAGCGGATATCAGGCAAACAAGCGCGCCTCACCCCTCCCGCTGTCACGTCGGGCCCGCCACGCATGCCCAGGAGCGACCGCAGCATCGAGCAGACCGCACCAAACTCGCGATGCGCGAGCCAGGAACCGCGCCACGCGGAACGCAGCGGGCACGCGCCACGCGCCACGCAGGAAACCCGCGCCATGCGGAACGCAGCAGGCACGCGCCACGCAGACCCGCGCCCCGCGCCACGCAGGAAACTCGCGCCACCCGGGATGCGGAAAGCACGGAACGCGGAATGAAGGAGGAACGCGACGAGCGATGCAGGCGGCCCCGCGGGATCGCGCACCACGCCCCGCGAGATCGCGCACCACGCCCCGCGAGATCGCGCAGCACGCCCCGCGGGATCGAGCAGCATGCCCCGCGGGATCGAGCGGTATGGCGCGCGAGATCGATGAGCACGACCCGCGGGATGGAGGAGGATGGGCACATGGCCAGAGACACGTCGCACGCGCTCTCGTTCGGGGGCGAAGCCGATGCCTACGACCGTGGGCGACCGAGCTATCCCCTCGACGCGGTGGAGTGGCTGCTCTCCCGCGCCGCGACGGACGACAGCGCTCTGCCCGACGTCGTCGACGTGGGTGCCGGCACGGGCAAGTTCACGACCGGGCTCGTCGGCCGCGTCGCATCCGTCACCGCGGTCGAACCGGATGCGCAGATGCGTGCCCGCCTCGTCGCCAATCTTCCCGGCGTGCTGGCGCTCGACGGCACTGCCGAGAACATCCCGCTCGGCGACGACTCCGCCGACGTCGTGACCGTCGCCCAGGCCTGGCACTGGGTCGACGTCGAGGCCGCCTCGCGGGAGGCGGCGCGGATTCTGCGTCCGGGCGGCGTGCTGGCGCTGGTGTGGAACATCCGCGACGACTCGATCGACTGGGTGCACCGACTGAGCGGGATCATGGGGGCCTCGGCGGCCGAGAAATACGACAGCATCACTCCCCCGGTCGGGCCGCCACTCACCCGCGACGCCCACGCCGAGTTCCGCTGGACCGCGACGGTCGACCACGACCAGCTCCTCGCCATGATCACATCCCGCAGCTATGTCATCGCGATGCCCACGACCGACCGCGCGGCGATGCTCACCCGCGTCGAGGACCTCCTGACGACCCATCGCGACCTGACCGGCCGCGCCGCCTTTGATCTCCCCTACGTCACCCGCGTCACCATCGCGCGAGAGTTCTGAACCGGGCCGCGGGCCGATGTCCGAGCCCGGGCATATCCTTGCCGAGTGGCAACAATCACCCTCGAACGCCCTCTCAAGCACACGATCGTGCGGTCGTTCGCCGGACATCTCCCCGGGCCTCCCGATGCGGTCTTCCGCGCTCTCGCCGAGCGCTTCGCGGGCCTGCAGGGTGGCGACGAAGGGCAGTCACTGGTCGACGCAGCGAGCCGGACGGTGATCGTGCAGGGCGATTGGTGGTACCGGGGCGAGTACCGGGTGCGACCCGAGGAGAGCGGCACGCTCGTCGAGTTCGAGATCGTGAACGTCGCACCGACCTGGCACTGGGCGGGTCCGGTCGCGGGCCGCGCCGAGATCCGCCGGGCGCCCGCAACCTTCCAGGCGCTCCTCACCGATCTCACCCTGACCGCCGAGCACGAGACCGGCGAGAACGAGACCAGCGAGCACAAGACCGGCGAGAACGAGGCCGCCGAGTGACCGCACCCGCCGCCGACGGCGTCGGCTTCCGCTCGAAGCGCGGTCCCATCCTCGTCGCCCTGATGGTCACCACCGGCCTGGTGGCGATCGAGGCCACGATCCTGGCCACCGCGGTGCCCTCCATCGTCAAAGACCTCGGCGGCTTCTCGCAGTTCCCCTGGCTGTTCTCCATCTACCTGCTGAGCCAGGCCGTCTCGGTGCCCATCTACGCCAAACTCTCCGACATGGTCGGTCGCAAGCCGATCATCCTCATCGGCATCGGGCTGTTCCTCGCGGGGTCGATTCTCTGCGGCTTCGCGTGGAGCATGCCCGCCCTCATCGCCTTCCGCGCCCTCCAGGGTCTCGGCGCCGGCGCCGTGCAGCCCATGGCGCTCACCATCGCGGGCGACATCTACACCGTCGCCGAACGCGCCAAGACCCAGGGCTACCTGGCGAGCGTCTGGGCCGTCTCCTCGGTGGTGGGCCCCACCCTCGGCGGTCTCTTCTCCGAGTTCGTCTCGTGGCGCTTCATCTTCTTCGTGAACGTGCCGGTCTGCCTCCTGGCGGCCTGGCTGCTCGTCCGTCATTTCCACGAGACCATCGAGAAACGACCTCACCGCATCGACTACCCCGGCGCGGTGCTGCTCACCATCGGCATGAGCGCGATCATCCTCGCCCTCCTCGAAGGCGGCCAGGCCTGGGCCTGGATCTCACCCGAGAGCATCGGCGCCTTCACCCTCGGCGTCCTGGCATTGGCCGCCTTCGTCCTGGTCGAGCGGCGCGCGCCCGAGCCGGTGCTCCCGCTCTGGATCTTCTCGAAGCGCCTGCTCCTCACCACCACGCTGATCGCGCTCGGGGTCGGAGCCATCATCATCGGGCTCACCTCCTTCATCCCCACCTACCTGGAAGGGTCGATCGGCGTCTCGCCGCTGGTCTCGGGCCTCGCCTTGGCGGCGCTCACGCTCGGCTGGCCGGTCGCCGCCTCGATCTCGGGGCGGCTCACTTCCGCATCGG